>DBGBEC010000090.1:0-1616 GCA_048477415.1 Candidatus Limivicinus sp.
CCGAAAAAGATGATAGATTATATCATTCCGCTGGCGCTCTATGATAAAATAGCCGCAAAGCAGCTATTTTATTTGATTATACATCCTTTTTCTCGCCCCTAACGGGGCAACCGAAAAAGATGATAGATTATATCATTCCGCTGGCGCTCCATGATATAATAACCGCAAAGCAGCTATTATATTTGATTATACATCCTTTTTCGCGCCCCTTTTGGGGCAGGGGAAAAAAGGGAAAACTGGTATGAGCTGAGGGGAGGGACAAGCGTGAAACTGTCGCATAACACAGAGACTAAGACTGTGCAGTCGCCCCGGCTGTATCAGCAGATGAAGGTCCTGGAAATGAGCGGCCAGGAGCTTGAGGAGTATATAAACGGGCTCAGCATGGAAAATCCGCTGATCGAGCTGCCGGCCTATGGCTCGTCCCTGTCTTCGGGCCGGGCGGGGAAGAGCCGGGAGGACAGATACGGGGAACTGCCCTATGCCGGCGAGTGCCCCTGCACGCTGAAGACGGAGCTGGAGGGCCAGCTCGTCTCCATGAAGCTCGACGGGGCGGAGGAGCAGGCCCTTAGGTTTTTGATAATCAACCTTGACCACAGGGGCTATCTGCCCGAATGGATAAGCGGCACGGTGGCCTGGAAGGGGAACAAGGCCCTTTTTGACCGGGCCCTCGGCCTGCTCCAGGCCATGGAGCCGGCGGGCGTAGGCGCCAGGAGCGCGGCGGAATGTCTGCAAATACAGCTTGAGCGCAGGGGCGCGGCCGCTTCTGTCGCCTGGACGATATGCGGCGGATACCTGGAGCACCTGGCGAGAAATCACATCAACTTCATCGCCCGGGAGCTGGATGTGCCCGAATCAGAGGTGGCGGAGGCAAAAACGCTTATCGCCTCGCTCAATCCAATACCCTCCAACGGCTACGACGGCGGCGCGGGCAATTATGCGGTCATCCCCGATGTTGAGCTTGAACTGAGCGGCGGCAGACCGAAGGTCAGGCTAAACTCCCAGGCCGACTTTAATTTCGAGATAAGCGGTTTTTACCGCAGCATGCTGAACAGCGATTCGATAAGCAGCCAGGAGCGCAGCTATTTCGAGGCCAAGCTCAGCCAGGCCCAATGGGTGGCCGAAGCTATCGAGCAGCGGAAAGAGACCCTGCTGAAATGCGTAGATTTCCTTTTGACGGAGCAGAAGGACTTTTTTGAGAGCGGAAGGGGGCTGAAGCCCTGCAAAATGTCCCGGGCTGCCGACCGGATAGGCGTCCACCCCTCTACCATATCGCGGACGGTGAAGAATAAATATCTGGCCTGCAAATGGGGCACCTTCCCTTTTTCAAAATTCTTTGCCCACGACGTAAACGGCGGCTCGGTAGAGGATCTGATGGAAGAGCTGCGGCGGATAATAGAAAACGAGGACCCGAAAAAGCCCCTGAGCGACAGCAAGATCAGCCAGGAGCTGCTGGGCAGGGGCTATAATGTGGCAAGACGCACCGTGGCAAAATACCGTGAACAGGCCAACATCCCCCCGGCGACCGGCAGGAAAAACCGCTGAGTCCGGGGCTAAGCGCCTGTTTTTCCCAAACTTGTTGACTATTTATTAAGAAATAGAAATACTCCTTGTCATAC
>DBGBEC010000091.1:0-4156 GCA_048477415.1 Candidatus Limivicinus sp.
GGAGGAATTCGGCTCCGACTATCAAAAGCTTATGGAGATAGAGGCCCAAAAACAGGCCCTGGATGAAAAGCTGCTGGAGCTTTACGACAGATGGGAGGAGCTGAGCCAATGAGAGTATTCAGTAAAATTCCGGGCTGGGCCACTGCGGCCGGGCTCCTGCTCATCGGGGCCCTGTTCTTCCGCTTTGCCCTCCGGGGCTATTCCTATATCGCCCACACCCTCAGCTTCATCGCGGCCCTGGTGATAATGCACCGCTTTTTCCCCGCCTTTCTCTGGCGGACGGCGGTGATCCTCACCTGCCTCGGTCTTGTGTATTTTATCATCGTGGAGATACCCATAATAAAAAATGCCCGGACCGACCCGGAGCCGGAGCGGGATTATCTCATCGTTTTAGGGGCCGCCGTCCATGGCGACAGCCCCTCCCTCTCCCTGGTCCACAGGCTGGAGGGCGCCCTGGATTATCTCCAGCGCTATCCGGAGAGCACCGCCATCGTCACCGGCGGCCAGGGCCCAGGTGAAAACATCACAGAGGCCCAGGCCATGTTCGACTGGCTCACCGCCCGGGGCATAGCCCCCGAGCGGGTGATAATGGAGCCGAAGGCCACCTCCACCAAGGAAAATCTCCAGTTTTCCCTGGACATTATCCGCTCACGGGGCGATGAGCCCCAGGGAAACGTCGCCATTCTCTCCAGCCCCTATCATCTCTACAGGGCCAAATCCATGGCAGAGCTCCTGGGCGTCTCCGCCGCCGGCGTCACCGGTCACTGGGACTATCCCCTCCTCACCATAAACTATTTCATCCGCGAAGCCTTCGGCGTGACCCACCTGTGGGTCTTCGGCTGGTAAAACGCGGTATCGCCGCAAAGCCAAAAGCTCTTGAGGAGATCCCCAAAAAGTTAGACTGTTTAAGCGTAGCAGTCTCAATGGCTGCTGCGCTGTTTTTATGCCGCCATGGCAGAGGGCCTGTCCCCAACCGGACTCGTCTATCCAAGTTTATCTTTAATTCGTTTTTCATTGCAGCACACTGAGCCCATCTTCCATCGGAATGAAAGGCTCTTCTGTGCTGTGAAAAAACCGGCCCTCACACCAGGCCCATGCCCCGGATGACCGCCAGGGCCGTTATCGTGACAAGCGTGTCGATGGTCACGCCGTAGAACATGGGCGCAAGCCCCGCCCTCTTAAAATCTGCAAGGCTCGTGTTCATGCCGAGAGCCCGGCCGGGATACAGCCCAGGCTGTTCAGCGCTGCCCGGGCATCCTGCCCATAATGGTATAGAGCGCTATCATCGCCATGTCGAAAAGAAAGGTGAAGGACATGGCAAAGGCTATATCCTTATCCTCCGCGTCTATCACCGGGGCGATGGCCGCCGCGGGCTATGGGCTGGACGATTTCAAAAGGCTTGTGTCCATCAGCAGCTTTGTGTCTATAAAGGCCCTGGTAGCCTCCGGGATAGGCATAAGCTTTCTATACCGCTCCGTTGTGGAAAACGAACCGGACATCGGGACCTTCACCGTAGACGGCATAACCGAGCCCCATCCCTTTCATGTGGTATATACCCAGGGCACAAACGCCAAAAACTATGCCAGGCAGTTTCTGGCGGGGACAGACGGCCCCGGCTAAGCGCCGCCTATGGCTGCCGAGAGCCAGCTCCCTGCCATCGCGGCGCGGCCACGCTCAATGCGGCGGGACGCCGGGCATTAAATCAAAAAAATTTATACGGCATGTAACGAATTCCTTTTCAAAAGAACTAACAGACAGAGAGCCACAGAAAGAAGGTGATCGGCGTGGCCCACAAAGGCCAGGATCTGTATGAATCACACGCCCAAAGCGTTTACCGCTATCTCTTCTCTTTGATCGGCGAGGCGGACACAGCGGAGGATTTGACGCAGGAAACATTCTGTCAGGCCCTGAAAAGTATGGACACTTACAGGGGAGAAAGTACAGCTCAAGTTTGGCTCTGCGCGATCGCCAAAAGGTTGTGGTTCAAGGAGCTGGAGCGCCGCAAGCGCACTGTTCCCCTGGAAGAAGACCGTCTTTCCCGTGTCGCGGCTGCCGATGACCCCGCAAAAGAGTATGAAGCCCGGCAGGAGCGTTTCGCGCTCTACCGGGCAATGCAGAAGTTAGACGCCGAAACCCGTGAAGTGATCCATTTGCGTCTGGCCGGTGATCTCTCCTTCCGTGACATCGGCGAGATACTGGGACGCAGCGAGGTGTGGGCGCGTGTCCGCTTTTATCGCGGCAAAGAAAAACTCATAAAGATCATAGGAGGTGATGATAATGCGTGAGACCGAGCTTAAATGCTGTGTCGTCCGGGATCTGCTCCCATCCTACCTTGAGGAATTGACCGAGCCGGAAACCTCCGCCATGGTCAAAGAACACATAGAACACTGCGACCCCTGCCGCCGGCTTGAAAAGGATATGCGGACGCATATCTCATTTAAAAAAGCACCCCAGCCTGAGCTGAGGTTTTTGAAGCGCGTGAAGCGGACCCGCTTGCTGGCTGCGTTCCTCTCTGCCGTCGCCGCGCTGTTTTGCATGTGGTGGCTCTACGACCAGGAGTTCCATTACGCCAATACGGAGGCCGGAAGACTGGAAGCGGTATATGATTATGTCCCTCTGGAGGAGGACAGCACCATGCCTCACGGTGTAAGCTCCGGGACCCCGGTGCGCGCGGTCGCGTGGCAGACGATAGACAAGCACCTGTTTATCTTCTTCAGCGCTGACAATAAAGAAAATGTGCACGGCGTCATGCACCTTGTTCAGGGTGTGAACGGAAAGTATCGAGCGCTTGAGGCCTCGTATGGTCCATCACAATACACTGCCGGAGTTTACGGCGAAAGTTTAACGCCAAAGGGAACTGATTGGAAACTGTTCATGCTGGCGGGCGATAATTGCCGGGATATTTACTCCGCTGAAGTGCATTATGTTGGGCTCGATCATGACGGGATCGAGCCATATACAGCAGTTAAAACATATGTACTTCCTGATACCAATTTTTTGTGGCTTATGGAACAGAGTGAATTAGAACAGGAATTGGGATCATCAGATAAGGACATCATCGGTTTGCATATAGCGGATGTTCGCCTCATGGACAAGAATGGCGAAGATATCACATCCGAATATAAGGACGAAGCAATGACCGCCTCATGGGGCGCGGGAAAGGGGACGGCAGAACTCTTTTTGCTCTATGTTTACATGGGTATCGTGGCGGTCTTGGGAATTGTATTTATTCGCTATTTTCTAAGGAAAGATTGACCTACAACGATCAAAATGGAGCGCGACGCCATCCCGCCGCGCTCCATTTCCCTTATAAAACGTGCATTGCAGCGCAAAAAGGGGCTGGCTCAAAAAACGATTTAGATATTCAATTCAGCTTTCAATGCTTTCTGCAACACTGCTGAAAAATTGATTTCCTCGCGCTCTGCCATCGTATTCAACCAAGCAGGAATACTTAAAGTCTTCTTTACTGCTTTGTTATTGAAGAACTTTCTATATTCGATGGTATCACATTCGACCAAAGTTGCAAATGAACCAACTCCACATACCAATTTGGTGATGTTGGTTGCCTGCGGAATCGGTTGTTTGGTTTCTTCCAAATCATAAAGTGTTAGACAAAGTGCATCCTTTGCCATCTCCATTGCTTCCTCAAGGGTTTCCCCGGATGTTGCAACATCCAAATCAGGAAAGATCACACTATACCCGCAATCTTCCTCCTGAAAAATTGCAGCATAAATGTACTTGCTTTTCATTCTGTTCATCCTTTCAAATCCAATAATCAATTGTTCGTTCCGATTTATATAGTTTATATTGGGGATTTGGGCTTTATTCAAGCCCCGCACTCCGTTTGATCGATTCATAGGTTCCGGGCGGCACATCCTGCGTTTTATGTCTCCCCACTGTGAAGGTCTTGCCGGTTTTTGGACTAAACCAAAGAGTGTGGCCTTTGCCCTCTCGCTTTATTTCGCAGCCGGCTTTTCATAGCTTCTTTTCAAGCTCGCTGTATTTAATGTCCTCTCACATCCTTTATCTGATTTCTGTAGTTATTATAGCACGTAACTATACGTATGTCGATGATTTTGTACGTACTTTTACGTAAATTTTTATTTCTTCTATAGAATTATTCGATCAATGGGAACCGACCCATAAAAAAAGCCGC
>DBGBEC010000092.1:0-5272 GCA_048477415.1 Candidatus Limivicinus sp.
AACCGGGACCTGTGGCAGCGGCTTTTGGAGCTTGCCGACAGGCACAGCCTGAGCTGCCACTGGGTAAAGGGCCACGCCGAAAACGAATATAACAACCGCTGCGACCTTCTGGCCGTGGAGCAGCGGGACAAATACGCAAGGTGAAGCGAAAACATGGTAAAAGATCATAAGGGCAGTCCCCTTAAAATTTTCATATCCTATATCATGGGCCACAAGGGCCTTTTCATCGCGGACATGCTCTGCGCGGTGACGGTGTCGGCCATTGACCTGGCCTTTCCCTATGTGTCCCGGCTCTCTATGAACACGCTCCTGCCGGAAAAGCTGTTCGGGGCCTTCTTCACGGTGATGGCTCTTATGGTGCTGGCCTTCCTGCTGAAGGCCCTGCTCTATTATGTGATAACCGTGGTGGGCCACAGAATGGGCGTGCTGGTAGAATCGGATATGCGTCGGGACGTTTTCACCCACATGCAGGACCTGTCATGCAGCTTTTACGACAAAAACCGCACCGGCGTCCTCATGAGCCGCATAACCAGCGACCTGTTCGAGGTGACGGAGCTTGCCCACCACGGCCCGGAGAATCTGCTCATATGCAGCCTGACCATCCTGGGCTCCCTGGGCTTCATGTTCGCCATGGACTGGCGGCTGAGCCTGGTGCTGGCGGTGGTGCTGCCCCTGTGCTTCTGGTTCACCCTCTCCCAGCGGGTGCGCATGAAAGAGGCTAATCTGGAGGTGAAGCGGAAGACCGGGGAGATATACGCTGCCATAGAGAGCAGCATATCCGGCATCCGCACGGCCAAGGCCTTTGCCAACGAGGCCGGGGAGAGCGAGAAGTTTGACCGGGCCAACGCCCTCTTCAGAAGCTCCAAGTTAGAATATTATAAGAGCATGGGCCTGTATATGAGCGGCATGGAGTTCACAACGGGGATAATGCAGGTGGTGGTCATCGCCGTGGGCGGGGCCCTTATCATGCAGGGCAGCATGGACTATATCGAGCTTGTCACCTTTTCCCTCTATGTGTCCGCCTTTGTCTCGCCCATAAGGAAGCTTGCCCAGTTTGCCGAACAGTATATGCAGGGCAGCGCGGGCTTTGAGCGATTTTTAGAGCTTATGCGCACGGAGCCCGCCATAAAGGACGCCCCGGACGCGCTGGAGCTCAAGGAGCTTCGGGGCCAGGTGGATCTCAATAAGGTCAGCTTTGACTACGGCAACGGTGTGCCGGTCCTCAGCGATATAGATCTGCACATCGCCCCGGGGGAATGTCTGGCGGTGGTGGGCCCCTCCGGCGGGGGAAAGACCACTCTCTGCCAGCTCATCCCCAGGTTCTATGACGTGTGCGGGGGCAGCGTGACCGTGGACGGGGTGGATGTAAGGCGGCTCAGCCAGGCCAGCCTTCGGCGGAACATCGGTATGATCCAGCAGGATGTGTTCATGTTCGCCGGCACCATAAGGGAGAATATCCGCTACGGCAGGCCCGACGCCACTGACGAGGAGATAGTCGAGGCCGCCGTCCGCGCCGAGATACACAGCGAGATAATGGAGCTGCCCCAGGGCTACGACACCTACATAGGCGAGCGGGGAGTAATGCTCTCCGGCGGCCAGAAGCAGCGCATATCCATCGCCAGGGTCTTTTTGAAGGACCCGGGCATACTCATCCTGGACGAGGCGACCTCTGCCCTGGACACGGTGACGGAGCAGCGGATACAGCGCTCACTGGACCAGCTCAGCCGGGGCCGCACCAGCATTATCATCGCCCACCGTCTCTCCACCGTGAAAAATGCCGACTGTATCGCCGTGGTGGAGGGAGAGCACATTGTGGAGCTGGGCAGCCACAGCGAGCTGATGGCGAAAAACGGGGCCTATGCCCGCCTCTGCCGGGCACAGACCGTGGAATAAAGCAAAATGAAAGGGGATACGGGCAATGATAAAGCTGAGAAAAGGGGGACACAGGGAGCTTGAGCGCTATCACTCCCTTCTGGACCTGGACTTTGACAAGAGAGAGATCCTGCCAAAAGCGGCCATGCACAAGGCCATGCTCAAGGGCGACATGGAGCTGCTGATAGCCTATGACGAGGAGAGCCGGATGGACCTGGGCCATGCCCTGGTATTCTCCCGGGGGCTTTACGGTTATGTGCTGCTCAAATATATGGCCGTGCTCCCCTGGTACAGGGGCCAGGGCCTGGGAGTGGAGCTTATGCGCCTTATAAACCGGCGCTATGCCGAAAGCCAGGGCGTGATAGCCGAGATCACAGTCTTTGACGACGACGGGGCATATACCAAAAAGCTGCGTAAATTCTTTGCCCGCTTCGGCTATGTCCGGGCGGAGGCGGACTATATCCTCTCCGGCCAGCCCGTTGAACTGATGGTAAAGCCAATAAAAGGCACGGAGGAGATATCCCCCGTGGCCCACCGGATAATAAACGACTTCTATTCCCGCGTCCTCAGCCCCCATAAAATGAGCTCAATGATAACTATCCGCCCCATAGGCTCCCTTTCGTAAATGGAGGTAGGTAGGCGAAGCTGTGACTGAGGGATCGCAACGTCAGAAGAAGCCGACTGCATTACGCTTGTGGCTCTCGCCCCAAGCTGCATATCCGTCGGATCCCTCTTCCTTGTCCAAATCAAACCCGCTCCGCTGGGCTTTGATTTGGGGATACGGGGATTTACTGGGCTCCCTCCCTGAGGGAACTGTCAGCGAAGCTGACTGAGGGAGTTGCGGCAGAAGCCGGACGACTGCCAGCGCAAGATACGAGGCTTCGACCCCATACCGGGCTGATGTGCGATAATATGTGTCGATATTGTTCCTGTTCACCCCAACATTATAACAAAAAACAGAGGTACAGTCACTGCCTTTCGCAGCCTGTACCTCTGTTTTTTCCTCGCTTTTTTGAGCCAGCCCCATGATCATTGCTATCATGAAGACACTACCCTTAGATCAAGGAGGGGCTTCAGATAGCAGTAATGGATAATGGATATGCACGGATACTTGTTGACCGGATCCTATCACTTTGCAAGTCCAAAGGAATATCGATCAATAAACTGTCGGAAATGAGTGGGGTAAGTCAGTCAACTCTTGATAATTTGGTAAATGGCAAGACATTTAACCCCAGAATTCGGACGCTTTACCGGATAGCTCTTGCATTCAGCATGACGGTAGCCGAATTCTTGGATTTTCAGACCTTAAATGACTATTCTTTTGAAGATCCATCTGACCCATAGTTTTCGTACAGTATGAGCCCCGCCTGGCATGAGGCGGGGCTCTGGTCTGCTTTATACGGCCTTTCTCAGCTTGCCCACGGCGAAGATGAGGGGGACTATTATCAGGGCGAAGCACAGGTTTATGCAGGGGATCAGGGTGGAGGACCAGAAGCTAAGGCTGGCCGGGTCCGGGGCGATGGTCACGCCGCAGACAAGACAGATCCCGCCGCAGAGGAGGATGAGCCAGCGCTTGCCGCCCATGTCCAACCGCTTCATGCCGCCGGGAGCGGGGCTCTCGCCGGTGACGAACAGCCGCAGACTGTGCTGGGCGGAATAAAGCAGGGTGGAGACCAGGATAAAATCCGGGAATATCCAGAGCGCCACCACCAGAGCCTCTATCCTTTGCAGGCCGTTGAAAAATACCATGTTCCGCACCAGGGAGAAAAAGGGCCGGGTGAGCTTGGTCACGAGCTCCGCGCCCAGGTTGCCGATAATGGCCGTGTTCATGGCCGTGAGCAGCAGAAGGCTCAGCCCCGTCCAGACAGAGGCCGCCTTGAAAAGCCCCGGGGTCTTGGGGCAGGGCCCGATCATGAAGCAGCTCACATACACCACCATGCTTAGTATGTCCACCGCCGCCAGAGAGCCTAAAAATACCGGGCCAGTATCCCCCGGCACAAGAGGCAGAAGGGCGTTCTTCTCCACCGTGAAAAGGGCGAATATCAAAACGAAGAACAAAACCCCCAGAACCACCGGCTGCACCAGCTTGGAGCTGCGGAACAGGGACCTTGCCGGGCCCAGAGCGGCAAAAAGACACACCAGGCCCATGCTCAGCGCGAAGACCCAGGGCGAGCTGTAGGGAAAGACCGTGGTTATCAGCCGGTCCGCCCCGGAACGGAGGACGAAGCCCCCGTATAAAAGCAGCCAGGCGGAAAACAGCAGCAGCACCGCCCTCCCTGCCCGCCGGCCCAGGCAGCGGAGGGTAAGCTCCGCCAGACCCTCTCCCTCCCGGCGCTTTTCCATGAAGCGGGAGAGGAGCAGCATGGCGCATAGATTTAAAAATTGATTGCGGTCATAGCCGTATTTGGTGTTCAAGTTCACGCATCCTTTATATCGTTTGTGTGGCTGAGCTGGCCGCTTACAGAGATGCTGAACTCCAATCCCGGCAGCAGCTCCTCTATGCTCTTGTCCAGGGCCCGGTGTTTCATGGGCTCCGCCAGCTCCACATGGCTCGTCAGACACAGAAAATCCGATCCCAGCTCCTTCGCCAGGCTCAGCACCGCCCGTATCCGCTCGCTTACGGCCATCTCCAGCCGCGAGGTCAGGGCGTCGGTATAGTCGGGGTCGTTTAGGTTCCCGTCCTTGCTCATTTCCAGCACCGCGGCCCGGACGTCGGCCTGGACGTCGATGCCCTTGAGACTGCCGTCAGGGCCCCAGACCGGGCTTAGGCTGGCTCCGCCCTTGTCGATAAGGAGCGTCACGGGGGAGCCATTCATGTCAGTCACCGTCAGCTCCGCCAGGCCCACCTTGTCCATGAGAAAGCCCACGCCTATGGCGTCCTTTCTGTCCATATAGGCGATGAGCTTCCCATGCTTTAAAATGCCATAGCCATAGTAGGCGGCGGTAAGGGCCTCGCCGCCCTGACCGGATCCACCGCCCTCCCCCAGCTCCTTTTCGGAGGAGGCGGACAGCTCCAGGGCGCAGACAAGGGCGCTGCCGTCCCTCGACATGTTCCGTATTATCTCCGAAACATAGAAGACGTTCCCGTCACCCCGGCTCTCCATGTTTGATTTAAGGGCGTGAAGGCTTTCGGCAATGCCCTTCCTGCTGCTTTCCGAGCCTGAAAGGGCCTCCAGGGCGCTGCCGTCCTTTATTAGGAACAGGGGCATGTCCAGTCTCAGCTCCGGCGCCCGGCAGACATAGGCCAGGTAGCTGTCCACCCCGTTTTTGGCCGCCTCCTCCCCCAAAACAACGCTGTTGGTGTGGGAGAAGAACAGGTCCTCCTGGCTGGACCGGTTTTTGATGTTCTCCATGGCCCCGCTTACGGATTCCCCCGCCCCGCTGAGACATATGGGGGCGC
>DBGBEC010000093.1:0-2315 GCA_048477415.1 Candidatus Limivicinus sp.
CCATCGGGCCCATCATACCCCCCAGCATTCCCCTTATAGTTTTCGGCGTGTCCGCCGGAGGCGTGTCCATCGCCAAGCTTCTTATCGGCGGCGTGCTCCCCGGCCTGCTCGTGGGGCTGAGCCTCAGCGTCATGGTCTATATTTTCGCTGTCAAACGCAAATATCCGCGCAGCAAATTCCCCACCGCAAAGCTGCTCTGGCAGGATCTTAAACAGGCCTTCTGGCCCCTGCTTACCCCCATCATCCTCATCGGCGGTATCCTCTCCGGAGTTTTCACGCCCACCGAGGGCGCGGCGGTGGCCTCGCTCTATGCCTTCGTGCTCACCATGTTCATATACCGTGAGGTGAGCTGGAGGGAGTTTGCGCATATCCTGCGCGACACGGCGAAGGAATCTGCCAGCATAATGTTCATTGTCTGCGCGTCCTCGCTCTATGGCTATCTGCTCACCCGCACCCAGCTCCCCACTCTGTTCATGAACATGATATTTGCCGTCACCGAGAGCAGGATAGTGATCCTCCTGCTTCTGAACGTGTTCTTCCTGGTCATAGGCTGCTTTATGGAAACGAACGCAGCCCTTATCATCCTGGTCCCCATCCTCGCCCCCATGGCCAACGCCCTCAATATCGATCTGCTCCATCTTGGCGTCATGATAGTTCTGAATCTTATGATAGGTCTGCTCACTCCCCCGGTGGGGATGTGCCTGTATGCCACGGCCAAGGTCGCCAACATATCGCTGGACAGGATGATAAAAGCCACCTCGCCGTTTTATATCCCGCTGATCATTGCTCTTCTGCTTGTGACCTTCGTGCCCGAAATAGTCACCTGGCTCCCGAATCTTCTTATCAAGTGAGCCTGCTTTAAGAAAAACATGGTAAAAGCTCCCGTCTCCGCTGTGAAGACGGGAGCTTTTCCGCGGCTCAGGCCGCCTGATCTTCTATCCCGGCGCTTTTGAGCATGTCCTGTATGCTTATGCCATAGCCCCTGGACGGGTCGTTTACAAACACATGGGTCACGGCCCCCACGAGCCTGCCATTCTGCATGATGGGGCTGCCGCTCATGCCCTGTACGATGCCGCCGGTCTGGGCGCAGAGCTCCGGGTCCGTGACGGTGAGCATAACATGGGTGCCCTCGCCGTCGCTGTAGACGCGGTTTATCTCCGCCTGATACTCCCGGGCCTGGCGGCCGCTTATGGTGGATATTATAGTGGCCTTGCCCGTGCATATCTCCCCGGTCTCAACGAGCTTTGTGCCCAGGGCGGCGCTGCTCTTGCCGTAAATGCCGTGGACGGTGTTTTTATCCACCGTGCCCAGCACCCGGCCCAGGTCCGCGCAGCCGTTGAGCTCCCCGGGAGCTCCCGCCGCCCCCTTGTTTATGCTGACTATCTCCGCCTCGCTTATGCTGCCCTGGTTCAGGGGCAGAGTCAGGCCCGTGTCACAGTCGCTTATGCTGTGGCCCAGAGCGCCGTAAAGCCCGGTGGCCGGGTCGCTGAAGGTCACGGTGCCGATACCGGATATGGCATCTCTCAGCCACATGCCCAGCATCCAGCGGCCCTCCCCGGACAGGGCCGGCTCCACCGTAAGATTCAGGACCTTGTCCTTGCGCTGCACCTTTAGCTGCACCGGCGCGCCGCCCTGGGCGTTCACCCGCTCTATCAGCTCTCCGGCGCTCACCACCTTCTGGCCCGCGGCCTCAAGTATGAGATCGCCCTGACAAAAGCCCGCCTCCGAGGCCGGAGAACGCTTGCCCTCCGCCGTCTCGACCTCCGCCACGCCAGCCACCATAACGCCCTCCGTGCGAATTTGTATCCCCACGACCTGGCCGCCCAGGATAAGCTCCTGCGCATAAGCCGCCCCCGAAAGAGCCGCGGCCAGAAAAAGGCAGGAAAACGTGGTCATCACTGCTTTCTTCATAAAAAAATCTCCCTCCCGCGCATGATCGTCACGGAAAAATACCGCGTGATAATTATGTGCGCAGGGGAAGAAAATAAATAAGGATATTTCTCTCAAAGTCGCTTTCCGGCCCTTTATGGAGAAAACTGACAATTTTTTAATGTTTATTGACCTATATAAAACCCAGCCCCCATAGGCTCCCTCCCCGAGGGAGCTGTCAGCAGCGTCAGAAGGATCCGACTGCATTCCGCTTGTGGCGCTGCCCCAAGCTGCATATCCGTCGGCTCCTTCTTCCTTTCCGGCTCAAACCCACTCCGTTGGGCTTTGAGCCGGTGATACGGGGATTTCCTGGGCTCCCTTGCGTAAAGGGAGCTGTCAGCCGCCAGGCTGACTGAGGGATCGTTATTCAGGCAGCATGGAATTGA
>DBGBEC010000094.1:0-11931 GCA_048477415.1 Candidatus Limivicinus sp.
GAATTTATTGCCCATTTTCAGCCTCCGATGGCTTCACGGGCGAACCGGACCACGGCGTCCACCGCCTCCTGAAGCATGCGCTTCTCGTTGCGGACGATGATGTCCGGGGCGTTGAGCTGCTGGAGCCTTTTAAGGCGGTTATTGCGGTTGATGACGCGGCGGTACAGATCGTTCAGGTCAGAGGTGGCGAAACGGCCGCCGTCGAGCTGGACCATGGGGCGGATCTCAGGGGGGATGACCGGCAGAACGTCGATGACCATCCACTCGGGCCGGTTGCCGCTCTGGCGGAAGGCCTCGACCACCTCAAGGCGCTTGACGAGCTTGGCCTTTTTCTGGCCGCTGGCGCTCTTGAGCTCCTCCCGGAGCTGGACAGCTAACTTTTCGCAGTCTATCTGGGAGAGAAGCTCTTTTATGGCCTCGGCCCCGATGCCGGCCTTGAAATCGTCTTCGTATTTCTCGCGCATGTCCCTGTATTCACGTTCGGAGAGGATCTGGCACCTCTCCAGAGGGGTCATACCCGGGTCAATGACTATATAATTGGCAAAGTACAGCACCTTTTCAAGCATTCTGGGCGTCAGGTCCAGAATGAGGCCCATGCGGCTGGGTATGCCCTTGAAGTACCAGATATGGCTCACCGGGGCGGCAAGCTCGATATGGCCCATGCGCTCGCGGCGGACCTTGCTCTTTGTAACTTCAACGCCGCAGCGGTCGCATATCTTGCCCTTGTAGCGTATCTTTTTATACTTTCCGCAGTGGCACTCCCAGTCCTTGGTGGGTCCGAAAATGCGCTCGCAGAACAGACCGTCCCGCTCGGGCTTAAGGGTCCTGTAGTTGATGGTCTCCGGCTTTTTGACCTCGCCGTAGGACCATTCGCGGATCATCTCAGGGGAGGCGATACCTATCTGAATCGCGTCAAAGGGTGTATAGCTCATCACATATCCTCCTCGTTGTCATCGTCAAAGGCCATCTCGCCCAAATCGGCGCCCAGTTCATCCTCGGGCACGTCCTCTATGGTATAGCCCTCGGCCTCTATCTCGCCGTCGTCGGCCTGGTAGACCTCGTCCTTCATGTCGGGGATGAAATCGTCCTCGTCATCGTCGCGGAGCTCTATCTCGCTGCCGTCCTTGTCCAGAACGCGGATATCAAGACACAGGGACTGGAGCTCCTTCACCAGCACCTTGAATGACTCGGGCACACCGGGCTGGGGGATGTTATTGCCCTTTACTATGGCTTCATAGGTCTTCACACGGCCGGCCACATCGTCGGATTTGACGGTGAGTATCTCCTGAAGGGTGTAGGCCGCGCCGTAAGCTTCCAGGGCCCAGACTTCCATCTCGCCGAAGCGCTGGCCGCCGAACTGGGCCTTGCCGCCAAGGGGCTGCTGGGTAACAAGGCTGTAGGGGCCGGTGGAGCGGGCGTGTATCTTGTCGTCCACCAGGTGGTGGAGCTTGAGGAAGTAGACCCAGCCCACGGTAACGTCGTTGTCAAACTTCTCGCCGGTGCGTCCGTCGTACATCTCGCTCTTGCCGTCCTCGCGGAGACCGGCCTGGCGGAGAGTTTCGCGGATGGTGGTCTCGTTTGCGCCGTTGAAGATGGGGGTGGCCACCTTCCAGCCCAGGGCCTGGGCGGCATAGCCAAGGTGGACCTCAAGGACCTGGCCTATATTCATTCGTGAGGGCACGCCCAGGGGGTTGAGCACGATGTCAAGGGGAGTGCCGTCGGGCAGATAGGGCATATCCTCCCTGGGCAGTATCCTGGAGACAACGCCCTTGTTGCCGTGGCGGCCGGCCATCTTGTCGCCCACGGATATCTTCCTCTTCTGGGCGATGTATACTCTTACCACCTGGTTCACGCCGGGGTTCATCTCGTCCCCGTTCTCGCGGGTGAAGACCTTCACGTCGACTATTATGCCGCTCTCGCCGTGAGGCACCTTCAGGGAGGTGTCTCTCACTTCGCGGGCCTTCTCGCCGAATATGGCCCGGAGCAGCCGCTCCTCGGCGGTGAGGTCGGTCTCGCCCTTGGGAGTGACCTTGCCCACCAGGATATCTCCGGCGGTGACTTCGGCGCCGACCATGATTATGCCCCGCTCGTCCAGATATTTGAGAGCGTCGTCGCCCACACCGGGGATGTCACGGGTTATCTCCTCGGGCCCGAGCTTCGTGTCTCTGGCGTCGCACTCGTATTCCTCTACGTGGAGGGAGGTAAAAACGTCCTCCATGACAAGGCGCTCGTTGAGCAGAATGGCGTCTTCGTAGTTATAGCCTTCCCAGTTCATGTAGCCTACCAGGATGTTCTTGCCCAGGGACAGCTCGCCATCGGCGGTGCTGGCCCCGTCCGCCAGAACGTCGCCCTTGCAGACCCGGTCCCCGGCGGAGATTATGGGACGCTGGTTGAGGCAGGTGCCCTGGTTGGAGCGGGCGAATTTGATGAGTTTATAGTCTTTTATCCGGCCGGAGTCGTAGCGGACGGTGATATAGGTGGCGTCCACCCGGGTGACGATACCGTCTTCCTCGGCGATAATGCAGACGCCGGAGTCCACGGCGCACTTGTGCTCTATGCCGGTGGCCACGATGGGGGCCTGGGTGGTCATAAGAGGCACGGCCTGACGCTGCATGTTGGCGCCCATAAGCGCACGGTTGGCGTCGTCGTTCTCCAGGAAGGGGATCATGGCCGTGGCTATGGAGACCATCATCTTGGGGCTTATGTCGATATAGTCCACATCTTCCCGGTTGACCTCTATGGTGTCGTTTCTGTGGCGGCAGGTGACGCGCTTGTTCAAAAGGCGGCCTTCGTCGTCCACCGGCTCCGAGGCCTGGGCCACGATGAACTGGTCCTCCTGGTCGGCGGTCATATAGTCCACCTGGTCGGTGAGGCGGCATGTGCCCTTCTCCACCTTCCGGTAGGGAGTGACCAAGAAGCCGTACTCGTTGGCCCGCGCGTAGGAGGCCAGATAGTTTATAAGGCCGATGTTGGGGCCTTCAGGGGTCTCTATGGGGCAGAGACGGCCGTAATGGCTGTAGTGAACGTCGCGCACGTCGAAGCTGGCCCTCTCTCTGGACAGACCGCCGGGGCCCAGGGCGGACATACGCCGCTTGTGAGTGAGCTCCGACAGGGGGTTTGTCTGGTCCATGAACTGAGACAGGGGGGAGGAGCCGAAAAACTCCTTTATGGCGGCGGTGACGGGCCGGATGTTTATAAGGCTCTGGGGCGTCACAACGTCCAGGTCCTGAAGGGTCATCCGCTCTCTTATCACTCTCTCCATCCTGGAGAAGCCGATGCGGAACTGGTTTTGCAGCAGCTCGCCCACGCAGCGGACACGGCGGTTGCCCAGATGGTCGATGTCGTCCGCGCCGCCTATGCCGCGGGCCAGGCAGTTGAGATAGTTCACAGAGGCGAAAATATCGTCTACAGTGATGTGCTTGGGGATCAGAAGGTCGATATTCTCCTTCACCGCGTCCTTCAGGGCCTCGCCTGAGAACTGCTGGCAAAGCTGCTTTATAACAAGGCCGTGGACCTTTTCCTTTATGCCGAGCTCGGCCGGGTCAAAGTCTATAAAGCGGCGGATATCCACCATGCCGTTGGAGAAGACCTTTGTCTCCTTGCCGTTGGCGATGAGGCTCAGGCTTATCACGCCCGCCTCGTCTATCTGGCGGGCCTTGTCGCGGGTTATTATCTCCCCGGCCTCGGCCAGGAGCTCGCCGGTGAGGGGATCGGCCACCGGGGCGGCCAGCTCGAAGCCCGCTATCCTGGGGAAGAGGGAGAGCTTCTTGTTGAATTTATAGCGGCCCACGCTTGACATCTCGTAGCGGCGGCGGTCAAAGAAGAGGCCGTCGAGCAGAGTCTCGGCGGATTCTACCGTGGGGGGATCGCCGGGGCGCAGCTTTCTGTATATCTCGATAAGGCACTCGTCCCGGCTGGCGGAGCTGTCCTTGTCCAGGGTGGCCACAATGCGCTCGTCCTCGCCGAAGATCTCCTTCAGGCGCTCGTTGGTGACGGCGCCCACAAAGGGGTCTGCCACGCAGCTCAGCCAGGTCTCGGGCCGGTTCTCGTCGTAGGAGCCCATGGCCTTGAGGAACCAGGTGATGGGCAGCTTCCTGTTTTTGTCTATGCGGACGTTGAAGACGTCGTTCCCGTCCGTCTCATACTCCAGCCAGGCGCCGTGATAGGGGATGACCGTGGCGGAATAGACGCTCATCATGGACTTGTCCAGGCCCTTGTCAAAGTAGACGCCGGGGGAACGGACTATCTGGGAGACGATAACGCGCTCCGCGCCGTTTATGATGAAGGTGCCGCCGTCGGTCATGATGGGGAAATCCCCCATGAAGATCTCCTGCTCTTTTATCTCCTCAGTCTCCTTGTTGCGCAGCCGGACACGGACCTTCAGAGGGGCGGCGTATGTGGCGTCCCGTGCTTTGCACTCCTCCTCGTTGTACTTGGGCTTCTCGTTCATGGAGTAGTCAATAAAGCTGAGCTCAAGATTGCCGGAATAGTCCGTGACAGAGTCTACATCCCTGAAGACCTCACGCAGGCCGGTCTCAAGGAACCATTTGTAGGAGCTCTTCTGGATCTCCAGCAGGTTCGGCATTTCCATGATCTCCTGGGTACGGGCAAAGCTCTTACGCAGGGTCTTGCCGTAGAGAACATCTTTTGGCATTGGCGCACTCTCCTTATCATTTTTGCAAACGCCTGGATAAGTTGTTAGATATTTTGCGGGCGGCGTTGATTTTTGACTGTGTAATATGCTATACTGAGTCCATAAGATAGTGGGGTGTGTCTGCGGCCAGGCACATATAGCAAGCTATTCTACCATTATTGCCCATGCAAAGTCAAGCTTTATTTTATAAAAATGCGTGTTCAGGCTGGAGGATATAGCTCCGGCCTTTTTTGTTTGCTGTCAGCGGCATGGACGTGAAGAAAACCGGGGGAAAACTATGGATCTGAGAGTTGTTTTGATGCTGACTATCGAGGCGGCCTTCGCCCTCTTTCTGGTCTGGAGAGAGGGGCTTTTGAAAGGACCCTTCCGGACCGGGGCGGCCCTGCTGCTCGTGGGGGCGGCCTTCGCGCTCAGGGGCGCAGTGTTCGGCTATGAGACCCTGGACTATCAGGATTTTCTCACCAAATGGGTGGATTTTTTCCGGGAGAACGGGGGATTTCTGGCTCTTTCCCGGCCTGTTGGGAACTATAACATACCCTATTTATATTTTCTGGCCCTCTTTTCCTATTTGGATATAAAGGACCTGTATCTGATAAAGCTGCTCAGCGTCTTTTTTGATGTGGCCCTGGCCTGGGGTGTGATGAAGCTGGTGGGCCGCTTTACGGGGAGCGTGGACAGGCGGCTGTGGGCGTTTCTGGCGGTGCTGTTTCTGCCCACGGTGTTTTTGAACGGCTCTGTCTGGGCCCAGTGCGACAGCACCTATGTGGCCCTGGCCCTTATAGGCATATATCTCGCGCTGGAGGACAGGCCGGTCCTCTCCATGGTCTGCGCCGCGTTCTCCTTCGGCTTCAAGCTTCAGGCGGTGTTCGTGCTGCCGGTCTATGCCGTGCTCTGGATGTATGGGAAATTCAACTGGAAGCATTTCCTTGTCTTCCCGCTGGCCTATGTGCTGCTGGTCATGCCGGCGGTGCTGCTGGGCAGGCCCTTTCTCGAGACCATAAGCCTTTACTTCAGCCAGACCGGCAGCATAGGCAGCGGCCTCAACTATAATTCCCCCTCCGTTTTCGCCTTCTTCAGGGAGCTTCCGGACGAGGTCCTGGCGGCGAAGTTAGGGATAGCCGCCGCGTTTTTGTTCATGCTTTTGCTTTTGCTGCTGTGTTTTGTGCGCCGCCGGTATCTGAACGACAGGGCGGTGCTGGCAGCGGCGCTGCTCTTCGCCGTGGGGATCCCTTTTCTCCTGCCCCATATGCACGACAGGTATTTCTATGCCGGGGATATCCTGGCCCTGGTGATGGCTTTCGCCTTCCCGCCCTTCTGGGCGGCGGCGCTCCTGTGCCAGTTTGCCTCGCTCCTGGGCTATCACGCCTATCTTAAAATGCGCTATCTCCTGCCCATGAGCCGGGGGGCTGTGGCTCTCGCCGTGCTCCTTTTTATCACCGCCGCCTTTTTTGTTTATCAGCTTTTTGAAAAAAATAGGGCGGAAAAGGAAAATACCGCTTGACAAACGGTGATTATCTGCTATAATCACTTATGCCTTAAATGTGGCGCGCCAATGAGGTGCAGGCGGCTTTAAATGGAGCCGAAGCACCGGCGACACGCGAGAGTGCTGGAACAGGTAGACAGGCACGTTTGAGGGGCGTGTGTCAACCGACGTGGGAGTTCGATTCTCCTCTCTCGCACCACACCGGAGCAAAGTTCGCTTTGCTCCGGTGTTTTTATGCCTGCGGCAAAAAAGTCGTTATCCGCCCGCTCCCTTGCTCCTCCTTCCAAAATCGAACCTACGCCGTTGGGCTTTGATTTTGCGGCCGCCCTGCGGGCGGCTTTTTCTTTTTGTCCTATTCATTGTTAAATAAGCCCCGCGGCGGAAATGAGTGACCGGCTGTCAGACCTTGGCCGTTCCGGCGGCGGGAGTGGAGCGTCCTGCCCCCCGGGCTTTTAATGAACGGTTAACAATGCTTAAGAAGACGTGACAAAAATGCCAAACAATGGTATAATCCAATGATAGCCGCCTGCGCGGCAGCGCGATGGAGCGGCTGCGGCAGTATCGCCGGAAAAAAACATGAGGTGAGATCACATATGCAGAATTATATTATTGCCACATCATCTACATCCGACCTCCCCAGGACCTATCTGGAGGAGCGCAAGATCCCCTTTATAAGTTATACCTACACCATAGGGGACAAGCTGTATGAGGACGACTGCCGGGAAGAGACCAGGCTCGCGGTCTACCGGGGCATGCGCGGCGGGGACAGGCTCAAAACCTCCATGATAAACGAATATGTGTATTACGACTTTTTCAGATCCATTGTGGATACGGGAAAGGACCTTATCTATCTCGACATGTCCCAGAAAATGTCAGTCTCCTTCACGAACGCCAACAAGGCGGCGGAGATGATACGGGAGGAGTATCCGGACAGAAGGATATATGTTATGGATACCCTGTGCATTTCAGGCGGTCTGGGCACCCTGGTGAATAATATGGTCCGCCGCATGGAGGACGGCATGGGCTATGACGAGCTCATCGCCTGGGGCGAGGCCAACAAGCTGAGGATTGCCCATCGCTTCACGGTGGACGACCTGAACTATCTGAAAGAGGGCGGCAGAGTCTCCAACGCTTCGGCCCTGGTTGGCTCGCTGCTGTCTGTAAAGCCTGTCCTCTATGTGCCCGACGGGGGCACACTGGACGTGGCGAAGAAGGTCAGAGGCCGGAAGGCCGCCCTGGCCAATATAATAGACGGGGTAAAGCGTGACCTTCAGGAGGCCGGTGACGAGAACGTGGAGATACACATCCTTCACGCCGACTGCGCCACCGACGCGGAATATGTAAGAGACCAGGTGAAAGCCTCCTGCCCCCAGGCCGGTGAGATAAGCATCAGCGGGCTTGGCGTGGTCATCGGCGCTCACTGCGGCCCCGGCCTGCTGACGGTCTTCTATCTCTGCAACGGCCGCCGGCCCTGAGAGAAGCCGGAAAAGCTTTTGCCAGCCGCCGTTAGCCTGCGGCGGGACTTCGGAGGTAATATGAAAAACCTTAAACTTATACTTCTGGCCCTGGCGGTGGTGATAGTGCTGGGGGCGGTGGTCATAGCCGGGCTCACAGGCCGGGGGGAGGAAGAGGCTCCGTCGGCCGCGGCCCCGGAGAT
The DNA here is from genome assembly GCA_048477415.1 of Candidatus Limivicinus sp. Classification (GTDB taxonomy): domain Bacteria; phylum Bacillota; class Clostridia; order Oscillospirales; family Oscillospiraceae; genus Limivicinus. Next base: position 7,795 of record DBGBEC010000094.1, read on the forward strand.
AACGGCGGGGGAGGCCCCGTCGGAGTCTGCCGCCCTCAGCCAGACCCCGGCCCCGGTGGAAAACAAGACGGCGATCCCCAGCGGATCCAGGCTGAACGCCTTCGAGAGAGAGGCGCTGGCTGCGGCTCAGTCCTGCACAGAGACCTTCCGGTCTCTTGACAAGGGCGGCTCTGTGAACGTGGTCCTTACAGACCAGGCCGTGGGCGAGCTGGTCCAGGCCCTGGGCGCTGCGGGATACTCCGCCGTGGACTATTTCGGCAGCGCGAACATGCAGAACCCCCAGCCCCTTGTGGAGCTCTGCGCCCAGGCGGCGGCAGGAGGCGAGGGTGAGGCGGCATATTACACCGTGTATAACGACGGCCGGATAATAGCCAGCCTTTTGAGCGCCTCCGGCGGTGCCGCCGCAGTGAGCACCGTCTCCATGGAGTGGGATGAAAATAACGAGCCCAGAGTATATTCCAGCGGCCAGTATGCCCTGGCGGAGCTGAGGTGCACGGAAAACTCCTGGCTTGTATACGGCAGGTACGCTGAGAGCAGCGACGGCGACGGTGAAAAGCTCAGCGCCGCCCCGGACCAGTATACCATGGTGCGCCTGCGCGAGTATGACAGCACCCTCCGCCAGTTCGAGGCCCGGTACCTGAGCCCAGGCTATTTTGAGAATAATCTCTTCACCTGCTCCTGGAGCAGCCAGGACTACGGCAGCATGGACTTCAACAGCCTGTACCCGGCCCTCCACAGCGTGTATTACGGTACGCAGACCCTGGTGGACAGCAATATGAGCGCCCAGACCGGCTTTAAAAATATTAGCGGCACCGGGCTGTATATCGTGCCCTACAGCCAGTTTGAAGAGGTGATGGGCCAGTATTTCGGCATTGGGGAGGAGCGGCTGCGCCGCAACGCCGACAACAGCGAGAGCTATGGCGGTTATTATATAGTAGGATATAACAGGGATTATTACGGAGTGGTCTCCCCCCAGCCGGAGCCGGACATAATAGACTACCGCTATAACAGCGACGGCTCACTCACCCTGCGCATAAACGGGGTCTACAAGACCTATGGCAAGGACAGCGCTTTTACCCACGAGCTGACGGTGATGGAGACCGAAGACGGCTTCCACTATCTGTCAAACAGCATGTATCAATTCGACCAGGAGCTGCTGCCGGAGCTGGTGCTCAGGTCCGAACGAAAAAATCAGATAGCCGCGCTGGACTGAAGGAAAAATTTTAAAATTAACTCACAAAAATTCTTGACTAAATTTGTGGAATATGCTAAAATCAGCAATTGCGTGGGCGTATTGCGCCCATAGGTAAAATTCGATAAAAAACCTGTTGTTTCAAGGTTTTTTATATATTTATCATCCAAGAAAGGAGGAACACAATGCCTACTTTTAATCAGCTTGTAAGAAAAGGCAGAGAGAAAGTTACCTACAAGTCCGCGTCTCCCGCGATGCAGAAGGGGCTGAACACCCTGAAGAACCGCGAGACCGACCTGAGCGCTCCCCAGAAGAGAGGCGTCTGCACCGCTGTGCGTACCTCTACTCCCAAGAAGCCTAACTCCGCTCTGCGTAAGATCGCCCGTGTGCGTCTGACCAACGGCTACGAAGTCACCGCCTACATCCCCGGTATCGGCCACAATCTTCAGGAGCACTCTGTGGTCATGATCCGCGGCGGCCGTGTTAAGGACCTTCCTGGTGTGCGTTACCACATCATCCGCGGCACTCTGGACGCCCAGGGCGTCAACGGACGCATGCAGGCCCGCTCCAAGTACGGTGCCAAGAGGCCCAAAGCCGCCAAGAAGAAGTAATTTCAACAGCAGCGGCAATTCTGCCCTGTCGTTTATCATACATTTTTTAATGGGATAGACCTCGGGGCGCAACGGACGTGAACACGTTCGAGTACCTGTGATTCCATTTTTTAATGAAGGAGGGAAGCAACGTGCCCAGAAGAGGTAATGTTCCCAAAAGAGAGATCTTGCCCGATCCCATGTACAACAGCGTCCTGGTGACTAAGCTCATCAACGGCGTTATGCTGGACGGCAAGAAGGGTGTTGCTCAGAAAGTCGTTTACGACGCCTTCGACATCATCAAGGACAAGACCGGCAAGGAACCCCTTGATGCTTTTGCCGAAGCGATGAACAACATCATGCCCGCACTGGAGGTCAAGGCCCGCCGTGTGGGTGGCGCGACCTATCAGGTCCCCATCGAAGTCCGCCCTGCCCGCCGGCAGACTCTTGCTCTGCGCTGGCTGGTGGACTACTCCCGCAAACGCGGCGAGAAGACCATGAAGGAGCGTCTCGCAGGCGAGATCATGGATGCCTGCAACGGTGTCGGCGCTGCTGTCAAAAAGCGCGAGGATATGCATAAAAATGCGGAAGCCAACAAGGCCTTCGCCCATTTCAGATGGTGATCCGTCCAGGAGTTTTAAATGCCCAGAAAATATTCACTTGAAAGAACCAGAAATATCGGTATCATGGCTCACATCGACGCGGGCAAGACTACGACGACTGAGCGTATTCTTTTCTACACCGGCGTCAACTACAAACTGGGTGAGACCCATGAGGGCACTGCCACCATGGACTGGATGCAGCAGGAGCAGGAGCGGGGCATAACCATCACCTCCGCGGCCACCACCTGTTTCTGGCGTGATACCCGCATAAACATCATCGACACCCCGGGCCACGTGGACTTCACCGTGGAGGTCGAGCGCTCCCTGAGAGTTCTCGACGGCTGCGTAACGGTCCTCTGCGCCAAGGGCGGCGTCGAGCCCCAGTCTGAGACTGTGTGGAGACAGGCTGACCACTACAAGGTCCCCCGTATGATATACGTCAACAAGATGGACATTACGGGTGCCGATTTCTATCGTGTTCTTGGCATGGTACACGACAGACTTAAGTGCAACGCAGTCCCCATCCAGCTGCCCATAGGCAGCGAGGACAGCTTTGAAGGTATCATCGATCTGGTGGAGATGAACGCCCGTATCTACCACGACGACCTCGGCAAGGACATGAGCACCGAGGAGATACCCGAGAATATGCGCGAGCTTGCCCAGGAATACCGGGACAAGCTGCTTGAGGCGGCGGCGGACTTTGACGAGGAGATAATGGAAAAATACCTCGAAGGCGAGGATATCCCCTCCGACATGCTCCGCGAGGCCATAAGAAAGGCCACCGTCGCTGTGCAGATGGTCCCTGTCACCTGCGGCACCTCATACAAAAACAAGGGCGTGCAGAAGCTGCTCGACGCGATAGTGGACTATATGCCCTCTCCTCTGGATGTACCCCCTGTGGAGGGAACGAACCCCAAGACCGACGAGGTGGAGACCCGTCCGGCGGACGACTCCGCCCCCTTCTCCGCCCTGGCGTTCAAGATCATGACCGACCCCTATGTGGGTAAGCTGGGCTTCTTCCGGGTATATTCCGGCTCTCTTGAGAGCGGAAAGACCGTGATGAACTCCACCAAGGGCCAGAGAGAGCGCGTGGGCCGTATCCTGCAAATGCATGCCAACCACAGAGAGGATATCGACCAGGTCTATTCCGGCGATATCGCCGCGGCGGTGGGTCTCAAGAACACCACCACCGGCGACACTCTCTGCGACGAAAAGAACCAGATCATTCTCGAGTCCATGGAATTCCCCGAGCCTGTCATCCGTGTGGCGATAGAGCCCAAGACGAAGGCGGGCCAGGAAAAGATGGCCATTGCCCTGCAAAAGCTTGCTGAGGAAGACCCCACCTTCAAGACCTATACGGATGAAGAGACGGGTCAGACCATAATAGCCGGTATGGGTGAGCTCCATCTTGAGATAATAGTGGACAGACTTCTGCGTGAGTTCAAGGTCGAGGCCAATGTCGGCAAGCCCCAGGTCTCCTACAAGGAGACCATCCGCAAGAGCGCGACGGTCGATACCCGCTACGCACGCCAGACCGGCGGTAAGGGCCAGTTTGCCCATGTGAAGCTTACGATCGAGCCCAATGAGCCGGGTGCCGGCTATGAGTTCGTGAATAAGGTCACGGGCGGAGCGATACCCAAGGAGTACATCCCCTGCGTGGACCAGGGCATCCAGGGAGCTATGCTCTCCGGCGTGCTGGCGGGCTACCAGGTGGTTGACGTGAAGGTAACGCTCTTCGACGGCTCCTTCCACG
>DBGBEC010000095.1:0-4940 GCA_048477415.1 Candidatus Limivicinus sp.
CCTCAGCGGCCGGGAGCTCGTCCTCCTGTTCGCCCTCGAAGAGGGAGAGCTGATCCTCGCACACGGGCTCGGCCTCCGGCTCCTGCCAGCCGTCTTCAGGCTGAAGGGCAAAGGCGTTCTGCCGCACCTGGGAGATGGCCAGGACAAAATCCGGCGTCTCCTCCGAAAGGCCCTCAAGCTCGTCCTCTTCACGGGACTGAGTGTGGACCTGAAGCTTCCGCTCCCTGGCGTTATATGCCCTGGCTATCACCACGGCCTGGCGGGTAGGTGACAAGAGAAAGCTCATCAAAGCCTGCTCGTCCGCCGCCTCGTCAAACATCCTGCTGTACATGGCAAGGGCCGTTTTCAGGTCCTCCTCATACATAAAGGTAAGAAGCTTGCCAAGCTCCGCAAGAAATTTCTGTTTGTTTATTTCACTCACCTCCACTTGGGAATAGGTCTGCAATCACAGGATATTATAGACGTTATCCTCCCCCAGGTCAAGAAAAAACTGTCAAAGCCCTTCCCACTCTATTGACAAGGGGAGGAGGGAAAGCTAAAATAGCGGAGATGGTCTGCACGGACCAAATACGACGGGGCAAGGGCCCTGGCGAAATGAGAGGAATGTTACAATGGCGAAAGATAAGAAAGTAGAGCAGATAACCGACATGGAGGCGGACTTCGCCCAGTGGTTCACCGACGTGTGTACAAAGGCGGAGCTGGTGGATTACTCTGGGATAAAGGGCTGCTTCATCCTCAGACCCTACGGCTATGCCATATGGGAGAACATCCAGCAGGTGCTGGACGGCATGTTCAAGCGTGACGGCCATGAAAACGTGTCCATGCCCATGCTCATTCCCGAGAGCCTTCTCCAGAAGGAAAAGGACCATGTCCAGGGCTTTGCGCCGGAGTGCGCCTGGGTCACAGTAGGCGGCAGCGAGGAGCTTTCAGAGCGGCTGTGTATCCGCCCCACCTCCGAGACCCTGTTCTGCGACCACTGGAGCCATGTGGTCCACTCCTGGAGGGATCTGCCCATGCTGTATAACCAGTGGTGCTCGGTGCTCCGCTGGGAGAAGACCACCCGCCCCTTCCTGAGAGGGCGCGAGTTCCTCTGGCAGGAGGGACACACCCTCCACGCCACAGAGGAAGAGGCCCGGACAGAGACCCTGCGGCAGCTTGAGGTGTATGCCGATCTCTGCGAGAACTATCTTGCCATGCCCGTTATAAGAGGGGACAAGACCGAGAAGGAAAAATTTGCCGGGGCGGAGAATACCTATACCATCGAGTGCATGATGCACGACAAAAAGGCTCTCCAGTCCGGCACCAGCCACTATTTCGGCGACGGCTTCGCCCGTCAGTTCGATATAAGCTTCACCGACAAGGACAACAAGCAGAAATATCCCTTCCAGACCTCCTGGGGCTTGTCCACCCGCATCATCGGCGGCATAATCATGACCCACGGCGACAATAACGGTCTGGTCCTGCCCCCCAGGATCGCCCCGGTACAGGTCATCGTGGTGCCTGTGGCCCAGCATAAGGAGGGCGTGAAGGAAAAAGCCCAGGAGCTGCTCGGCCTTATAAAGACCGCGGGCATAAGGGCGAAGATAGACCTGAGCGACAACAGCCTTGGCTGGAAGTGCGCCCAGTACGAGATGAAGGGAGTGCCTCTGCGGGTGGAGCTGGGGCCCAAGGATATTGAAAACGGCGTGTGCATGGCCGTCCGCCGGGACAACGGAGAGAAAGTGCCCGTTAGCCTTGAGCGCGTCGCCGAGGAGCTGCCCGCCCTGCTTCAGAAGGTGCAGCAGGGCCTTTATGAAAAGGCCAAGCGGAACCTGGACGAGCATACCTACGAGGCCCATTCCATCCAGGAGGCCAGGGAGCTCCAGGAGAAAAACGGCGGCTTCATAAAGACCATGTGGTGCGGCGAGCTTGAGTGCGAGCTTAAGATGAAGGAGGAGGCCGGCATGTCCTCCCGCTGTATCCCCTTCAAGCAGGAAGAGCTGGACAGCGTGTGCGCCTGCTGCGGCAGGAAGGCGAAGCACATGATATACTGGGGCGTGGCCTATTGAGCCGCCCCGCAGCGCGGACCATTTCCCCCGGAAGCTTCGGCTTCCGGGGGAAAGTTTTTTCCCGTCAAGGTCTGCGGTGCTTGTGCATTGGGCCGGGGAGGTGTTATAATAGGCTCGCCGCTTGAGCCACTGCTGAGCGGAAAATGAAAGATCAAGGAGAGCTTTTATGTATAAACCCCTTGCCGATGAGATAAGGCCGGCAAGCCTGGAGGACGTGGTGGGCCAGCGGCATATCCTGGGCCGGGATGGCATGCTCCGCCGCATTGTGGACAGCGGCCAGATCCCCAACATGATCTTCTACGGCCCTTCGGGCACGGGGAAGACCACCGTTGCCCGCATAATCGCCGAGCGCACCCAGAGAAGCCTGCGCAAGCTCAACGCCACCACTGCCGGTATAAGCGACATAAAGCGCATAATCGAGGAGCTGGACACCTTTCTCACCCCGGGGGGCGTGCTGCTGTATCTGGACGAGATACAGTATTTCAACAAAAAGCAGCAGCAGTCCCTGCTGGAATTCATAGAGGACGGGCGGATCACCCTTATCGCGTCCACCACGGAAAACCCATATTTCTGCGTCTTCGGGGCCATACTCAGCCGCTCCACCGTGTTCGAGTTCAAGCCGCTCTCCGCCCAGGACGCGGAGAAGGCTGCCCTGCGGGCGGTGGAGATAATGAACGAAAGGCGGGGCAGGCCCCTGAACTTTGAGGATGGGGTCCTGCGCCGGGTGGCCTCCGCCTGCGGGGGCGACGCCAGAAAGGCAATAAACGCGGTGGAGCTGCTTTTCTCCTCCGCCGGCGACAGGGACAGCGTGAGCATGGAGGACGCCCTTGCCATCTCCCAGCGAAGCGCCATGCGCTATGACCGGGAGGGGGACGAGCATTTTGACATACTCTCCGCCCTCATGAAATCTCTCCGGGGCTCAGACCCGGACGCCGCCATGCACTATCTGGCCCGGCTTTTGGAGGCGGGGGACCTGGTCGGGGCCTGTCGGCGTATCCTGTGCTCGGCAAGCGAGGATATTGGCCTTGCCTATCCCCTGGCCGTGCCCATTGTCAAGGCCTGCGTGGACTCTGCCCTTCAGCTTGGTCTGCCCGAGGCCAGGCTGCCCCTGGCAGAGGCCTGTCTGGTGCTGGCCACGGCTCCCAAGTCCAACACGGCCTGCGCCGCCATAGACCGGGCCCTGGCCGACGTCCGCTCCGGCAAGACCGGCGGAATCCCCAGAGAGCTTCAGAACGTCCACGCCGACGGAACGGGCTTCGAGCGCCAGCAGGGCTATAAATATCCCCACGAATACCCGGGCCACTGGGTGAAGCAGCGGTATCTGCCCCTGGAGCTGAAAGACCCGGCATATTACGAATATGGCGACAACAAGACCGAGCAGGCTGCCCGCCGCTATTGGGAGGAGATAAAGAAATAATGGACATTCAGCCCGGAGATATACTGACAATGAAAAAAGCCCACCCCTGCGGCAGCAGGGAGTGGCAGGTGCTGCGTTCCGGGGCGGATTTCCGCCTGCGCTGTCTTGGCTGCGGCCACGAGGTGATGGGGGCCAGGACAAAGTTTGAAAAGAATATCCGGCAGGTAAAAAGGTGAGCTGGGTCTATATCCTCCGCTGCGCCGACGGCAGCCTGTATACCGGATGGACAGCGGACCTGGAAAAGCGCCTTAAAGCCCACAGCTCCGGGAATGGCGCGAAATATACAAGGGCCCGTCTGCCGGTGGAGCTTGTATACAGCGAGGAGCAGCCCACGAAGGAGGCCGCCATGAGCCGCGAATGGCACATAAAAAGGCTGAGCCGCCGGGAAAAGCTGGAGCTGATAGTATCCGCCGCGTCCAGCGGAAGACCATAGCCGCTCCGCGAAAAGAAAAAATATCTCCTCCCTTCAGCGTTCCGGGCTGGGGGGAGGAGATATTGCCGTTCACATGCTGCTGTGCTTGCGCCGCAGGCTGAGACAGTCGGCTATCATGGCGATGAACTCGGAATTGGTGGGTTTGCCCTTGATGTTCGACACAGTGTAGCCAAAGAATTTCTGAAGCGTCTCGATGTCACCTCTGTCCCAGGCCACTTCTATAGCGTGGCGGATGGCCCGCTCCACCCGGGAGGGAGTGGTGCTGAACTTCTTTGCCACCTCCGGGTACAAAACTTTTGTTACCGCGTTTATCATATCCATGTTGTTTATGGTGAGGATTATGGCTTCCCGCAGATATTGGTAGCCCTTTATGTGGGCCGGTACGCCTATTTCGTGTATGATATCGGTGACAACGGCCTCAAGGTCGGCGTCCTGGCGGCTGCGCTGGTTCGCGGACCGGCAGTCAACGCCCTGGGCCATCATGGAGCTGCCGTTCTTTCCGGAGAGCTGGCGTATGCGGAGAAGGATGGTGGGGATGTCGCAGGGCTTGGGTAAAAAATAATCCGCGCCCCTGGCGGAACACTCCGCCAGGATGTTGCTGTTGACAAAACCGGACAAGATTATTATCCGGCTGTCGCTGCCCATTTCCGAAAGGCGGCTGAGCACCTCCAGCCCGTCCAGCTTCGGCAGCACAAGATCCATCAGGATCATGTCCGGGCCCAGCTCCTCAGCCATCGCCAAAGCCTCCAGCCCGTCCGCTGCCGTTCCAAGTACCTCCATGTCCTTTTCACCGCGCAAAAAATCAGTGATCATATCGCGGAAATCCTGATTTGCGTCCACGATGAGAATGCGGGTTTTCGTTTCCATAATATTTCCTCCCATTTATGCTATGTACGGAGCAATCCTGTACTATTAAGAGCAGATTCACCGTTAAGTCTAACTAAATTTACCATAGTTGCATATTAACGACAACAGAATCGTGTCGAATGGCGTGGAGAACTTGTTGACATAATATCGTGTAATTTTACATATTGCAATATCC
>DBGBEC010000096.1:0-2050 GCA_048477415.1 Candidatus Limivicinus sp.
GATATCGGGAAGGTCGAAGTTCAGGCTCTCTTGTCCGTCAAGGCTAAGCGCACGAAGGCCGCTGTCCGTGCTGTAGTACAGGCGCTCCCCCCATATAAGAGGGCTGTATGCCTCGTGGTCAGTTAGCTCTGCCAGGGAGGAGTCTTCGAGCCATAAAAGGCAAAGCCGCTGATCGCTGCCCCGCTGATACAGCACCGCCTCCCCTAACAGGCAGGGGTAAAAGCATTCTTCCTCTATTATGGCCTGCTCCCCGCTGCCGTCGGGCTCGGCGCTGAAAAAGCCGCCGGAGGGGCCTTTATAATAGAGCTTACCATCCCGTAGCTGGAGCCAGCGGCAGGGCCCGGCATTCAGCGTCTCGCGGCTCCCGTCTGTCAGGTCCAGCCGCTCTATGCTGTTACCGGCCTGGCCGTTTATATAATAGAGCTTCCCATCCAAAAGGCTCAGACACTGGGGCAGGCAGTCCTCGGCCAGGATCTCCCCGCCGGAGAGGGACCCCTCCTCCAGCGTCCAGCGGGCAAGCACCGGCCTGTAGTCGCCGTCAAAGGCAAAGCTGTACAGGCTCCCCTCAAGCTCCAGGGCCCGGTTCTCTGCCATAAGGTTTATCATGCTCAGGCTATCCTCCCGGCTGAGGGCGGGAATGCCCCGCTCCCTTACAAGCTCAAGATCCTCCGGCCCGGGCAAAGCCCCCTTCTCCACGGCGCAGCCGCTGAGCAGGAAGAGGAACAGAAGAGAAATAATAATAAATTTTGATCGTTTCATACACGCTCCTTAAAGCACAAGATCTGAATGACCAGTCAAAGACCGCCCCCATTTTAACACAGCCGCTCCAGTCTTTCAACGGCGGTCGGCGTCAGAAGGAGCCGACCGCATTCCGCATGCGGCTTTCGCCCCGGACTTAATATCCGTCAGCCTTGTTCTTTCGTCATTTATAGACCATCCTTGGGCCTCCAGAGATATAAATATCTTTTCCATTTACCGGGAAATCTATTGACAAAAAGCAAGCTTGCGTAGTACAATGTATCACTGAAAGGAGCTGAAAATATGAGCTTTTCAATCAGACTGACAACAGAAGAAAAAGCGCTTGCCGAGAGCTATGCCAAACTCCACTCTCTGTCCCTTGGCGAAGCGTTCAAGAGGGCGCTTTTTGAACGGATAGAGGACGAATACGATATAAGCCTCGCAAAGGAGGCCTACGACGAGTATGCTGCCGGCGGCAAAAAGAGCCGGCCTATCTCTGAACTCTGGGAGGAGCTTGGTCTATGAGCTGCGGCCTTGAGACAACGGCAAGGTTCGACCGGGAATTCAGGAAGCTGGACAGATACACGCAGCTCATGATAAAAGCCTGGATAGACAAGAACCTTGAAGGGTGCAGCGACCCGAGAGCGCACGGGAAAGGGCTGACGGCTAACAGAAGCGGCCAGTGGCGCTACCGCATAGGGGACTACCGCCTGATATGCGACATACAGGACAAAAAGCTTCTGATACTTGCCCTTGAGAGTGGGCAGAGAAAAGAAATATATTCTTAAACCAGGGGCTGGCTATTTTGAGCCAGCCCCTGCAATTTGTTCCCGGTTCAGTTCACGGGGAACGTGGCCGTGATCTGCAAAGATCTCCCGTCCTGCGTGCTTGCCGCGATCTTCCCTTTGTGCGCGTTTACGATGGCCGACGCAATTGAAAGCCCGAGCCCGTAGCCGCCGGTCTGGGAATTGCGCGATTTTTCCGCGCGGTAAAAGCGGTCAAACAAATGCGTCAGATCAGCCCTGAAAACAGACTCCGCTGTATTGAACACAGCCAGGCAGATCAGCTTTTTTTGCTTTTTCAGGGAGAGCTCGATTTTTCCTCCGTCATCAGAATACTTTACGGCGTTGTCAAGCAGGATAGTGATCAGCTGCCTTATGGCTTTTTCGTCCCCGGTCATCGAAAGCATGGGCTCGATCTGCCCCGTGATAGTTTTGTTATGCGTTTTTGCAAGCGCTTTGAATGTTTCCAATGTCTCCTCCGCAAGGTCGGAAATAGGGAACTCGATTTTTTCCATCCGCGGCTGCTCCTC
>DBGBEC010000097.1:0-21259 GCA_048477415.1 Candidatus Limivicinus sp.
GGACTATAAGGACGACGCCACCGCCTTCAACGGCCTGAAGAAGGGCAGCATAGCGGGCAAGGGCGTTATAAACAACCAGATGAGCAACCGGCTGATGCTGAGGCTTGAAAAGGCCGGGGTGCCCACCCACCTTGTAAAAGAGCTCAGCGAACGGGAGACCCTGGTGAAAAAGGTGGAGATAGTGCCGCTGGAGGTCATAATCAGGAACATTTCCGCCGGCTCCTTCGCCAAGCGCTACGGCGTGGAGGAGGGCATAGTTTTCGACCGGCCCACCATCGAGTTCTCCTATAAAAACGACGATCTGGGCGACCCGCTCATAAACAGCTACCACGCCCTGGCCCTGAAGCTTGCCGACGAGAAGGAGATAGACGCCATAAAGGCTCTGTCCTTCAAGGTAAACGACTGCCTGAGAGAGTTCTGGGCCCAGTGCGGCATCACCCTGGTGGATTTCAAGCTGGAGTTTGGCCGCCTAACGGACGGGAGCATAGTCCTGGCCGACGAGATAAGCCCGGACACCTGCCGCCTGTGGGATTCCAAGACCGGGGAGAAGCTGGACAAAGACCGCTTCCGCCGCGACCTGGGCGGCGTGGAGGACGCATACAGCGAGGTTATGCGCCGTCTCATGCTCCAGGAGGAGAAGTAACGCAGCGCCGCCCTTTGGGCTGCGGCTCTGGGGCGCACCACGATCGCACGGCAAAACAGCGCGGAGAGGCCCGCTTGTATAAGGGGGGCTGGCTTTCGGCGCGAAAAAACATGGCGAGGAGGGCCTGTCATGCCCAGTACATGGACCCGGACACCGGAGGAATTTCACAAGATATACCTGGCCAATACAGAGGCCTTTTACCGCGCGGGCAGCCACGCCCTGGCCGAAGAGCTGGACAAATTCATGACCCGCTGCGCCCTGTCCCTGTGGAGCAGGGCCGGGAGCATAGGCGAGCGGCAGCTTGACATGGCGAACCAGATATACTCCCGTGGCAGGCCAAAGCCCCAGTGGCTGCTTTGGAATCTGACCAGCGCCGTCTGCCGGGAGGATGTGTTCCTGCCGCCGGTCTTTTTCTGGGACCTGGCGGAGAACGACGCCAGGCGCGGGCTTCAGACCTCCCGCACCTTTATCCGCATGCTCACCAATATCCTGCTGTATCTGGCGGCCGCCGATGAGGAGCTGAACTTCGCCGAGGCGGAGTATATCACAGAGTGTACGGACAAGCTCAGCGCCATCTGCGACGCCTCCGGCGTGAAAAAGAGCATGAGCCCCCTCAACCCCCTGGATTACGTTACCACCGGGGAGCCGGGCTTTATCGAAAAGCACAGCAGCGCCGCCCCCGCCGCCCAGGCCCAGGGCGGCTTGGAAGGGAGCGCGGAGAGCCCCGCCCAGACCCAGGAGCGCCCCTCCTTCGAGGAGCTCATGGAGAAGCTGGAGTCATTGGTGGGTCTGGAGAGCGTAAAAAAAGATGTAAAGGACCTTGTGAACCTGGTCAAGGTGCGTAAACTCCGCCAGGCAAACCAGCTTCCGGTGCCGCCCATGTCCCTGCACCTGGTGTTCACCGGGAACCCAGGCACGGGAAAGACCACGGTGGCCCGGCTCATAAGCGGGCTCTACGCCTCAATAGGGGTCCTGAGCAAGGGCCAGCTCATAGAGGTCGATCGTTCGGGCCTTGTGGCGGGCTATGTGGGCCAGACGGCACTGAAGACCCAGGAGGCGGTGAAAGCCGCCCTTGGCGGGGTGCTCTTCATCGACGAGGCCTATTCCCTGGCTGCCGGGGGCGAGAACGACTTTGGCCGGGAGGCGATAGAGACCATCCTCAAGGCCATGGAGGACAAGCGGGATGACCTTATCGTCATCGTGGCCGGATACAGCGGGCCCATGAAGAAGTTCCTGTCCTCCAACCCCGGGCTTGAGTCACGCTTCAACAAATATTTCGACTTCCCCGACTATACCGGGCCGGAGCTCATGGAGATATTCAGGGGCCAGTGCGACAAAAACGGCTACAGCCTGGGCCCGGAGACGGAGCAGGCCGCCCAGGCCCTGTTCGACCGGCTCTACCGGGAGCGGGACGACAACTTCGGCAACGGCCGGGACGTGCGCAACGTGTTTGAAGACATGATAGTCCGCCAGTCGAACCGGGTGGCGGCCCTTGAGGCCCCGGGCCGGGAGGAGCTCATGACGGTGCTCCCGGAGGATCTGGCCGGGGAAAAGAAGGAGAATTGATATGGACGGAAGGACCGCCCTTATTATAATAGATATGCAGCGGGGCTTTTTGAACGAGAGCTCCCCCTGCTACATAGCCGGGGCCCGGGCCACTGTGCCCGCCTGCGCCGCCCTGGCGGAAAACTGCCGGAGCCGGGGCATACCGGTGTTCTTCGTCCTGCGCGAGTACCGGGCGGACGGGAGCAACGTGGAGCACACCAGATACGCGGCCTGGCTCAAGGGGGGAAAGCCCATCTCCCCCGGCTGTCCGGAGGAGATATCCGGCGAGACCCCGGCGGAGTTGAGCCCCAGGGAAGGGGACTATGTGCTTATAAAGCCCAGGTACTCCGCCTTCTTCCGCACGGAGCTGGACAGCATGCTCAGAAGGCTGGGCATAGACAGCATTATCCTCTCCGGCACCACCACGCCCAATTGCATAAGGGCAAGCTGTTACGACGGCATCTCCCTTGAATACAACGTGGCCGTGGCCGAGGACTGCTGCTCATCCACGGATGAGGAGATACAGTGCGCCAACATCCGCGACATGGCTAATGTAGGCGCCCAGATAATAAGCAGCCGGGATTTCATCACCGGCAGGACGAAGATATACGACTCCCTATCCGCCGCCCGGGCGGGTCTCGCCCGGGGCTGAGGGGGTACTATAATATGAAAGCGGGGGTACAAATGAAGGCAGCAGTTTTTTCAGACACCCATGCAAACACCATACCCATGTGCAAGGCCATCCGCGACTGCCGTCCGGATGTGGTCATCCATCTGGGCGATCATGACAGGGATACCCAGGCGATCCGCGAACAGTTTCCCGACATCCCCCTGTACAATGTGCGGGGCAACTGCGACCTGGCTTCCTCCGCGCCGGATTGGGACATAGTCCCCCTGGGGCCGGTGAAGGCCTTCATCTGCCACGGGCACCAGTACGATGTGGACCTGGGTACGGAACGGCTGCTGTACGCCGCCTGGGAGCAGGGGGCAAAGCTCGCCATGTACGGCCACACCCACAGGGCTGTCAACCGGGACGTCGGCGGCATGTGCCTTCTGAATCCCGGCACCGCCGGAAAAGGCCGGGAGCTGAGCTGGGCCCTGGTAGAGGTCTTCGACAACGGCGGCATAATGTGCAGCATAAAAGAGCTGTGACATCGGCGGCGTCAGAAGAATCCGACTGCGTTACGCATCCATAGGCTCCCTCCCCGAGGGAGCTGTCAGCGAAGCTGACTGAGGGAGTTGCGGCTGTAGCTGGATGACTGCCAGCCTGAAACACGAGGCTTCCGGCCATCCTGGGCTCCCTCCCTGAGGGAGCTGTCGGCGTAGCCGACTGAGGGAGTTGCGGCAGAAGTCGGACGACCGCCAGCCTTGGATAAGACGCACCCACCCATTGCCGTTCTATATCACCCTCCCGCAGACCATGACCGCGTCAAAACTCCCTCCGGCGCGGCTTGCGCCGCGCCACCTCCCTCAGGGAGGGAGCGGGAGAAATAAGCGGGAGAAATAAGGGAAAAAACTCTTGACAGGGACGGGGATTGCTGGTATAGTATCTAAGCCTGCGTGCGTGAGCGCCCAGGCAGTGTGCGATGAAGCGGGAGATTGCTCGGAGACGAGGTAACTTCCGTGGAGTATGTCCGGCGCCGGGTCTCCGGCGCGAAATCGGGCGGCTGAAGCCTATCCGGAACACGCGTATATCGCGCGGACGGGGGATCTACCGGCTGAAAAGCCGGTTTGTTTTTCGGACGCGGCCTGATACGCACGGTTGTGTGTACACGGAAAACGCTTCATCCGTACGCAAAACACCAGGCGGAGCCAATGCCGCCGGAAAAACGTACGAAAAGGAGAAAACACATGGCAAATACCAACGGCAAGAACATGATCCGTATCCGCCTGAAGGCCTACGATCATCAGCTCATCGACAAGGCCTCCGAGACTATCGTAGAGGCTGCCAAGCGCACCGACGCTAAGGTCTCCGGTCCCATCCCTCTGCCCACCAAGACCGAGATAGTCACCATCCTGCGCGCCGTCCACAAATACAAGGACAGCCGGGAGCAGTTCGAGCGCCGCACCCACAAGCGCCTTATCGACATCATGAGCCCCACCCAGAAGACCGTCGAGGCCCTGATGAACCTGGAAGTCCCCGCCGGCGTGGAGATCGAGATCAAGCTCTGAGTCAGGAGCGAAGAAGTAAACGACCCATTGTCCGCAGCTTGCGTATGCGGACGGGTTAAGTTGCCAGCCACTGGACGGGACATGCCCGGCTCAAGCGAGGCAACCAATAACCAATAGGAGGAAATATAATGAAGAAAGCCATCATCGGCAAGAAGGTCGGCATGACGCAGATCTTCGACGAGGCCGGAAAAGTGATCCCGGTCACTGTCATCGAAGCGGGCCCCTGCGTGGTCGTGCAGAAGATGACAAAGGAAAAGGAAGGCTATGAGGCCGTCCAGTTCGGCTACCAGGAAGTGGCCGAGAAGAAGCTGAGCCAGCCTGAGCAGGGGCACCTGAAGAAGGCGGGCGTAGGCATGGTAAAGCACCTGAAGGAGTTCCGTCTTGAGGACAGCGCCAAGCTCGAAGTCGGCGATGTGGTAAAGGCCGACCTCTTCGCCGAGGGCGAGAAGGTCGACGTTACCGGCACCAGCAAGGGTAAGGGATACGCCGGTACCGTGAAGCGCTACGGCCAGTCCCGCGGCCGCATGACCCACGGCGGCGGCCCCGTTCACCGTCACGCCGGTTCCATGGGCTCCAGCGCCGATCCCTCCCGCATACTTCCGGGAAAGAAGCAGGCGGGCCACATGGGCGTTGACCAGGTAACTGTTCAGAATCTGGACATCGTCAAGGTGGATGCGGAGCTGAACATGATCGCTATCCGCGGCGCCGTCCCCGGCCCCAAGGGCAGCATCGTCTATATCAAGAACACTGCCAAGACCCAGCCCGTCAAGAAGGGCGAAGCCGCCGGCATCAGCCACAACCCGCAGAAGGCCTCTGCCCGTGTCAACCCGCAGAAGGCTTCCGCCCGTACCAAGTAAAGAAAGGAGAGCAGCATAAATGCCTAAAGCGAACGTATTTAACATGGCAGGCGAGAAGATCGGCGAGATCCAGCTCTCCGAAGCCATTTTCGGCATCGAGCCCAACGAGAGCGTCCTGCACGACGCTGTCAAGAACCACCTGGCAAACTGCCGTCAGGGCACCCAGAGCGCCCTCACCAAGGGCGAGGTGTCCTACACCACCAGAAAGCCCTGGCGCCAGAAGGGCACCGGCCGGGCCCGCGCCGGTTACGCCGGTTCCCCCGTGTGGTATCACGGCGGCGTAGCCTTTGCTCCCAAGCCCCGGGACTACAGCTACAGCCTGAACAAGAAGGTCAAGCGCATAGCGCTCAAGTCCGCCCTGTCCGCCAAGGCCGCGGAGAACGAGATATTCGTCATCGACGGCCTCCAGATGGAGGAGATAAAGACCAAGGCCTTCAAGAGCTTCCTTACCAAGCTCGGTATAGAGGGCAAGGCCCTGGTCGTCACCGAGAATGTGGACGAGAAGGTCGTCAAGTCCGCCAGGAACATCGCCGGCGTCAGCACCACCATCTCCACCATCCTCAGCCCCTATATGATACTCACCGGCGGCAAGATGATAGTCGATAAGGCTGCCCTTGCCAAGATCGAGGAGGTGTACGCCTGATGAAGACCGCTTACGATATAGTCATCCGCCCCATCATCACCGAGCAGTCCATGGAGGACCTGGACATCAAGAAGTACGTTTTTGAAGTTGCCAGAGACGCCAACAAGATAGAGATCAAGAAGGCTGTCGAGGAGATCTTCGGTGTCACCGTCATAAAGGTCACCACTCTGAACGTCCACAGCAGGGCAAAGCGCACCGGCGCGTACCCCATGGGCAAGACCGCCTCCTGGAAGAAGGCTGTCGTGAAGCTCAGTGCCGATTCCAAGAACATTGAGCTCTTTGAAGGCATGGCTTAAGGGAGGAAGAGAGAATGTCAATCAAAACTTACAGACCCACTACTCCTGCCAGGAGACAGATGACGGTTTCCGGCTTTGACGGTGTTGAGAAGCACGTCAAGCCCGAGAAGTCCCTGGTTGAAGTCCTTAAAAAGAACGCCGGCCGCAACAACTATGGCCGCATCACCGTCCGCCACCAGGGCGGCGGCAACCGCCAGAAGTACCGTCTTATCGACTTCAAGCGCAACAAGCTGGACATGAGCGCCAAGGTCCTCCGCCTGGAGTATGACCCCAACCGCAGCGCTTTCATCGCCCTGTGCGAGTATGAAGACGGCGAGCGCCGCTACATCCTTGCCCCCGTCGGCCTGGCCGCCGGAGACAGCGTCGTCTCCTCCGCCTCCGCCGACATCAAGCCCGGCAACGCTCTGCCTCTGGCCAATATCCCCGTGGGTACCGTTATCCACAATATCGAGCTCTACCCCGGCAAGGGCGCTCAGCTTGTCCGCAGCGCCGGCGTCGCCGCTCAGCTCATGGCCAAGGAGGCCGGCATGGCCACCGTCCGTCTGCCCTCCGGCGAGTACCGCAAGGTCCGCATGGAGTGCATGGCCACCATCGGCCAGGTCGGTAACATCGACCACGCCAACATCCACATCGGTAAGGCCGGCCGCAAGCGTCACATGGGCGTTCGCCCCACTGTCCGCGGCTCCGTCATGAACCCCTGCGACCACCCCCACGGCGGCGGCGAGGGCAAATCCCCTGTGGGCCGTCCCGGCCCCGTAACTCCCTGGGGCAAGCCCGCGCTTGGTTACAAGACCCGCAAGGCTAAGAACCGCACCGATAAGTTCATAGTCAAGCGCCGCAACGCAAAGTAAGGAGGGAAAGCTAAATGAGCAGAAGCGTTAAGAAAGGCCCCTTCGCCGCCCCTGAGCTGCTGAAGAGAGTCGACGAAATGAACAAGAACGGCGCCAAACAGGTCGTGAAGACCTGGTCCCGTTCCTCTACGATTTTCCCGTCCTTCGTGGGACACACCATTGCCGTCCACGACGGCCGCCGTCATGTGCCCGTGTATGTCACCGAAGATATGGTTGGCCACAAGCTGGGCGAGTTCGCCCCCACCCGTACCTTCCGCGGCCACGCCGGCAGCAAGACCGGCAAGTAAGGAGGAGGAAAAATGGACGAGAAGAAAATTGCCCGCGCGGAGCACAAATACGCCCGTATTTCTCCCCGCAAGGTTGAGATCATCTGCAACATGATCCGCGGCAAGGACGCCAAGGTCGCCATGGCCCTGATGGAGCACACTCCCAAGGCCGGCTGCGAGCTGATGATAAAGGTGCTCAAGAGCGCCATGGCCAATGCCGAGAACAATTTTGAAATGGACCCCGAGAAGCTCTATGTCTGCGAGACCTTCGCCGGCGCCGGCCCCATCCTCAAGAGGGGCATGCCCAGGGCTCAGGGCCGTATGTACCGCATAAACAAACGCACCAGCCACATCATGATAGCCGTGGCTGAGAGAGAATAAGGGAAGGAGGCAGAATTATGGGACAGAAAGTTAATCCTCACGGCCTGCGCGTAGGCGTTATCAAGGACTGGGATTCCAGGTGGTACGCCAGGGAAGACAAGGTCGGTGATCTTATCGTTGAAGACTACAACATCCGTCAGTTTCTGAAGAAGACCCTCTATTCCGCCGGTGTTCCCACCATCGAGATAGAGAGAGACTCTGCGAAGGTCCGCATCTATATCCACTGCTCCAGGCCCGGCGTCGTTATCGGCAAGGGCGGCCAGGAGATCGAGCGCATCCGCCTCCAGGTGGAGAAGCTCATCGGCAAGCCTGTGGCCATCTCCATCGTGGAGGTCCGCACCCCCGACACCAATGCTCAGCTCGTGGCCGAGAACATTGCCCAGCAGCTTGAGAAGCGCATAGGCTTCCGCCGGGCCATGAAGAACGCCATGGGCCGCGCCATGAGAATGGGCGCGAGAGGCATCAAGGTCAAGTGCGGCGGCCGTCTGGGCGGCGCTGAGATAGCCCGCTCCGAGTGCTACCACGAGGGCACCATCCCCCTCCAGACCATCCGTGCCGACATCGACTACGGCTTTGCCGAGGCAGACACCACTTACGGCCGCATCGGCGTAAAGGTGTGGATATACAAGGGCGAGGTCCTCTCCCAGACCCTGCGCACCACCCCCCGCACCATGGATCTTTCCAAGCCCGCGGGTGAGCGCCGCCGGAGAGACGACCGCCGGAGAGACGACCGCCGTCAGGGCGGCTACAACCGCGACAACCGCGGCGGCTATAACCGTGACAACCGGGACAACCGGGGCGGTTACGGCAGCCGGCCGGCCGGCCAGGGCTACAACCGTGACAATCGCGGTCCCAGGCCCTCCGCCGCTCCCGCCAAGGAAGGAGGCAACACCTGATGTTAATGCCCAAAAGAGTTAAATACCGCAGAGTGCAGCGCGGCCGCATGAAGGGTAAGGCTACCCGCGGCAACCAGGTCACTTACGGTGAGTTCGGCCTTTCCGCCCAGGAGCCCGGCTGGATAACCTCCAACCAGATAGAGGCCGCCCGTATCGCCATGACCCGCTATACCAAGCGCGGCGGTCAGGTATGGATAAAGATATTCCCCGACAAGCCCGTCACCTCGAAGCCTGCCGAGACCCGTATGGGTTCCGGTAAGGGCTCCCCTGAGTACTGGGTCGCTGTCGTCAAGCCCGGCAGAGTGATGTTTGAGATCGCCGGCGTCTCCGAGGAGGTCGCCCGTGAGGCTCTCCGCCTTGCCAGCCACAAACTGCCCATCAAGACCAAGGTCGTCACGAAGGGCACCGAGTCTGAGAACGGTGGTGAATAAGATGAAGGCAAACGAAATACGCTCCATGTCCGTCGGTGAGCTTGAGGGTAAGCTCGTTGACCTGAAGAAGGACCTTTTCATGCTCCGTATGCAGCATGCCACCAATCATCTTGACAACCCCACAAGGATCTCCGCCGTGCGCCGCGACATTGCCCGCGTCAAGACCGTACTGCGCGAGAAGCAGAGCTGAGGAGGTAAGGAATAATGACTGAAGAAAGAACTACTTCCCGTAAGACCCGCGTGGGCAAGGTGGTCTCGGACAAGATGGACAAGACCGTGGTCGTCATCGTTGAGGACCGGGTCGCCCACAAGACCTATAAGAAGATAATAGGCAGCACCTATCGCCTGAAGGCCCACGACGAGAAGAACGAGTGCGGCGTCGGCGATGTGGTCCGCGTGATGGAGACCCGCCCCCTGTCCAAGGACAAGAGATGGCGCGTGGTCGAGATAGTAGAAAAGGCTAAGTAAGGAGGCGCCGTAATGATACAGCAGGAATCTTATCTTAAGGTCGCCGACAATACCGGCGCCAAGGAACTGAAATGCATCCGCGTGCTTGGCGGCTCCAAGCGCAGGTACGCCAGCATCGGTGACGTTATAGTGTGCTCCGTCCGCAAGGCGGCTCCCGGCGGCTCCGTGAAGAAGGGCGATGTGGTCAAGGCCGTTATCGTCCGCACCGTGAAGCCTGTCCGCCGCGCCGACGGCACCTACGTCCGCTTTGACGAGAACGCGGCCGTTCTTATAAACACCGGCGACAAGAACCCCCGCGGCACCCGTATCTTTGGACCCGTCGCCCGTGAGCTCCGTGACAAGGAATACATGAAGATCCTGTCCCTGGCTCCCGAAGTGATTTAATGGAGGGCACAGAGAATGAACATTAAGAAAGACGATAAAGTTGTCGTTCTGTCCGGCAAGGACAAGGGCAAGGAGGGCAAGGTCCTCATTGCCGATCCCAAGGCCATGAAGGTGGTCGTGGAGGGCGTCAATGTTGCCACCAAGCACCAGAAGCCCCGGAAGCAGGGTGAAGAGGGCGGCATAATCAAGGTCGAGACCCCCATCTACGTTTCCAAGGTCCAGCTCGTCTGCCCCAAGTGCGGCAAGGGCACCCGCGTCGGCCACAAGATAGTGGACGGCAAGAAGCTCCGTGCCTGCAAAAAATGCGGCGCGGAAATCTGAGAAAGGAGATAACTGACTATGACAAGAATGAAGAAAAAGTATCTTGAGGAAGTTGCTCCTGCTCTTATGGAGAAGTTCCAGTACAAGTCCACCATGCAGATCCCCAAGCTCGACAAGATAGTTGTCTCCGTGGGCTGCGGCGACTGCAAGGACAACGCCAAGGCTCTTGACGCTGTTATAAAAGAGATCTCCGCCATCACCGGCCAGCATGCTGTCGCCACCGTGGCGAAGAAGTCTGTGGCCAACTTCAAGCTCCGCGAGGGCATGAAGGTGGGCGTGAAGGTCACTCTCCGCCAGGACCGCATGTGGGAGTTTTTGGACAGGCTCTTCAACGTGGCTCTGCCCCGTGTCCGTGACTTCCGCGGTATCTCCGCCGACGCTTTCGACGGCCGCGGCAACTACAGCCTGGGCCTGAAGGAGCAGATCATCTTCCCGGAGATCGAGTACGACAAGATCGAAAAGCTGCGCGGTATGAACATCGCTATCACCACCACCGCTCAGACTGACGAAGAGGCCCGGGAGCTGCTCAAGCTCATGGGCGCCCCCTTCGTGGGTTAAGGAGGAGTTAAACTATGGCTAAAAAATCCATGATTCTCAAGCAGCAGGCGCCCGCGAAGTTCTCCACCCGCAAGTACAACCGCTGCAAGATATGCGGCCGTCCCCACGCCTACCTCCGCAACTACGGTATCTGCCGTATCTGCTTCAGAGAGCTGGCTTACAAGGGCCAGATCCCCGGCGTGCGCAAGGCCAGCTTCTGAGCTTCCGAAAATTCCGGATGACCTCAGCGCCGGACGGGCATAGCCCGAAGGGCGGAAAGCAAAAGCTTTGTCGGCGGGAGCCGATCACTCCCGCCTGCAAATATAGGCCGCAAGGCCGAGCAGGACGGCGAAAGGCCGTGGCCAATCATGCATTGGCATGGAACCTCGCCGCCTCAACCACAAAAGTGGTAACTCTAAAATCAGGAGGATAAAAAAATGCAGATCACCGACCCCATCGCAGATATGCTGACCCGCGTCCGCAACGCCGGAAGCGCCAAGCATGAGACCGTCGATGTCCCCGCGTCCAAGATGAAGAAGGCCATTGCCGAGATACTGCTCAGCGAAGGCTATATCAAGAACTTCCAGGTCATCGACGACGGCACCCAGGGCATCATCCGCATAAGCCTCAAGTACCTCCCCGGCAAGGAGAAGGCTATCCAGGGCCTCCGCCGCGTCAGTAAGCCCGGTCTTCGGGTCTATGCCGGCGCCGACGAGCTCCCCCGCGTCCTCAAGGGCCTGGGCATAGCTATCATTTCCACCTCCAAGGGCGTCATGACCGACAAGCAGGCCCGCAAAGAGCATGTCGGCGGCGAAGTCCTTGCGTTCGTATGGTAAGGAGGCTGAAGAGATGTCGAGAATAGGAAGAGCTCCCATAAACATCCCCGCGGGCGTTGAAGTCAAGGTAGACGGGAAGAACCACATCACCGTCAAGGGCCCCAAGGGCAGCCTTGAGCGCGATCTGGTCCCCCAGATCAAGGTAAGCGTTGAAGAGGGCGTCATTCATGTCACCCGTCCCGACGATACCAAGGAAAACCGCTCCCTCCACGGTCTCACCAGGACTCTGGTGGACAACATGGTCGCGGGCGTGACCAACGGCTTCGAGAAGAAGCTGGAGATAAACGGCGTTGGCTATAGGGCGGCCAAGGAGGGCAAGAACCTGGTCATGAACCTGGGCTTCTCCCACCAGATAATCGTCCCTGAGACCGAGGACATCCAGATAGACGTCCCCGACGCCAACCACGTTGTTATCAAGGGTATCGACAAGCAGAAGGTCGGCCAGTTTGCGGCTGAAGTTCGTGGCAAGAGACCTCCCGAACCCTACAAGGGCAAGGGGATCAAGTATGACTACGAAGTTGTCCGCCGCAAAGAAGGCAAGACCGGCGCTAAGTAAAGGGAGGTGTGCCTGAATGATTAAGAGACCCGATACAAGAGCCCAGCGCATGAAGCGCCACAGCAGAGTTCGCGGCAAGATCTCCGGCACTGCCGAGAGACCCCGTCTCTGCGTATTCCGCAGCGAGAGCAACATTTATGCCCAGGTCATCGACGACGTGGCAGGCTGCACCCTGGCCTCCGCCTCCACCGTTGAGAAGGCCTTCGAGGGCAACGGCGGCAACTGCGAGGCCGCCAAGAAGATAGGCGCCCTTATCGCCGAGCGCGCTCAGCAGAAGGGCATTGAAGAAGTGGTGTTCGACCGCGGCGGCTACATCTATCACGGTCGCGTGAAGGCACTGGCGGAAGGCGCCCGTGAGGGCGGCCTGAAGTTCTGAGGAAGGGAGTAACTGAAATGGCATATAACAATGACAGAAGAGATCGTCGCAGAGACGAGGCTCCCTCCGAGTTCATCGAGAAAGTCGTCTCCCTTAACAGGGTCAGCAAGACCGTTAAGGGCGGCCGCGTGGCCAAGTTCTCCGCTCTCTGCGTAGTGGGCGACGGCAAGGGCCGCGTGGGCTACGGCATGGGCAAGGCCAACGAAGTGTCCGAGGCTATCCGCAAGGGCCTTGAGGATGCCAAGAAGAACATCTGCTCCGTGACCCTCTCCGGCACCACCATCCCTCACGAGGTGACTGGCGCTTTCGGCGCCGGCCGGGTGCTGCTCAAGCCCGCCCCTGAAGGCACCGGCGTTATCGCCGGCGGTGCTGTCCGCGCGGTCGTCGAGGCGGCAGGCATAAAGAACATCCGTACCAAGTGCCTGCGCACCAACAACCCCGCCAATGTTGTAGCGGCCACCATGGAAGGCCTCAAGTCCCTGCGTGACGCGGCCCAGGTCGCGGCTGTCAGAGGCAAGACTCCTGAAGAGATTCAGGGTTAAGGAGGGCGTAAAATGGCAAATCTTAGAATAAAGCTCGTTAAGAGCCTCAGCGGCAGACTGGATAAGCATATAGCCACTGCCGAGTCCCTCGGCCTGCACAAGATCGGCAACGAGACCGTACAGCCCGACAATCCCCAGACCCGCGGCAAGATAGCCAAGATCGGCTATCTGCTGAAGGTAACAGAAGAATAAGGAGGGCAAGAGAATGTATATTCACGAACTTTCTCCCGTAGCCGGCTCCACCCATGTCGATAAGCGCAAGGGCAGAGGCCACGGCACCGGAAACGGCAAGACTGCCGGCCGGGGCCACAAGGGCCAGAAGGCCCGCAGCGGCGGCGGCACCCGCATAGGCTTTGAAGGCGGTCAGATGCCCCTGGCCCGCCGGGTCCCCAAGAGAGGCTTCAACAACATTTTCGCCAAGCCCCTGGAGTCTGTCAACGTCTCCGCTCTGGAAAAGTTTGAAAACGGCGCTGTTGTGGACGCTCAGGCCCTTCTGGACGCCGGCATCCTCTCCAAGTGCAGATACGGCGTGAAGATCCTCGGCAATGGCGAGCTTACAAAGAACCTTACTGTTAAAGCTGCTGCTTTCTCCGAAACCGCGAAAGAGAAGATCCAGGCGGCCGGTGGAAAGGCAGAGGTGGTCTAAGTGCTCCAGACACTGAGAAACGCGTGGAGGATAGAGGATCTTCGCAAGAAGATACTCTTTACTCTGCTCATTGTTCTGCTCTACCGTCTTGGCAACGCCATCCCTGTGCCCTATGTGAACGTCACCGCCCTGGAGTATTACTTCACCCAGCTTGAGAACACCGTCCTGGGCCTTTACAACGTGATGTCCGGCGGCGCCTTCTCCCAGGCGACGATCTTCGCCCTGTCCATCCAGCCCTACATCAACGCCTCCATCATCATCCAGCTCCTGTGCATCGCCATTCCGGCTCTGGAGCGTATGCAGAAGGAGCAGGGCGAGGA
This sequence comes from Candidatus Limivicinus sp., assembly GCA_048477415.1. Taxonomy (GTDB): domain Bacteria; phylum Bacillota; class Clostridia; order Oscillospirales; family Oscillospiraceae; genus Limivicinus. The sequence continues at coordinate 13,968 of DBGBEC010000097.1, forward strand.
GGGCAAGAAGAAGCTCACCGCCATCACCCGCTATGCCACTGTCGGCATTGGCCTGCTCATGGGCTTTGGCTACTACATGCTCATGAGCACGAACAACCTGCTTGACCCCGACGTTCAGGGCAACATCTGGGCGGCGATAGTCATCATCCTGACCTTCACCTCCGGCTCCGCCCTCATAATGTGGCTCGGCGAGCAGATAACTGAGTTCGGCATAGGCAACGGCATTTCCATCATCCTCTTCGCCAGTATCGTGTCCAGACTGCCCAGCAGCCTGATAACCAGCGTGCAGAACATGATAAGCGGCGAGCTCCAGTGGTGGCTGTTTATCCTGGTGCTCATTGGGGCCCTGGCCCTCATCGTCCTCATCATCTTTGTGAGCGACGCCGAGCGCCGCATCCCCGTCCAGTATGCCAAGCGTGTGGTGGGCCGGAAGATGTACGGCGGCCAGAGCACTCATCTGCCCATGAAGGTGAACATGTCCGGCGTTATGCCCATAATCTTCGCCCAGTCCATCGCCTCCCTGCCGGCCACCATCGCGGCCTTTACCGGCAGCAGCTCCGACGGCTGGTTCATGAGGATCTTCGACACCACCTCCATCACCTATGCTGTTATCTACTTCCTGCTGATCCTCTTCTTCGCTTATTTCTACTCCACCATCCAGTTCAACCCCGTGGAGGTGGCCAATAACCTGAAGAAGAACGGCGGGTACATCCCGGGCTTCCGTCCCGGCAAGCCCACCAGCGAGTTCATCCAGAAGGTGCTCAACAAGATAACCCTCTTCGGGGCCATCTACCTGGGCATAATCGCTGTGGTGCCCATCATTGTGGGTCACTTCAGTCAGGCGTCCGCTCTCACGGGAATATCCCTGGGCGGCACCTCCATCATAATCGTTGTAGGCGTTGCTCTTGAGACGGTCCGCGCTCTTGAGGCGCAGATGCTCATGCGCAACTATAAAGGCTTCCTGAACTGATAAAGGAGTTGCATATGAGGCTTATACTTCTCGGCGCTCCGGGCGCCGGTAAAGGTACTCAGGCGGAGATACTGAGCAAGCTGCTTCAGATCCCCACCATTTCCACAGGCAACATCCTGCGTGCCGCCATGAAAGAGGGCACGCCGGTAGGACTCAAGGCCAAATCCTATGTAGATTCCGGAAAACTGGTCCCTGATGACGTTATAATAGACATCATCAAGGAACGGCTTGCCCGGGAGGACTGCGCCAACGGCTATATCCTGGACGGGGTCCCGAGGACCATCCCCCAGGCCCAGGCCATGGAGGATATGGGCGTTGAGGTGGACTGGGCCCTTTCCATAGAGATAGAGGACCAGGTCATAGTCGAGCGAATGTCCGGCCGCCGTACCTGCAAGGATTGCAGCCAGACCTTCCACGTTCTGTCAAACCCTCCGAAAAAAGAGGGACTGTGCGATTTCTGCGGCGGGGAGCTCACCATCCGCAAGGACGACGCCCCCGAGACCGTAAGAGCCCGCCTGGAGACCTATCACAGAGACACAGAGCCTCTGAAGGACTTTTATGCCCAGAGAGGCAAGCTCAAATCAGTTGAAAACCAGCCAAGCATAGAAGCTACAACGGCAGCTATCAGGGAAACCCTGGGGATCTGACATGTCTGATACCATATATATCAAATCCAAGGGGGACATTGAACTGATGCGCCAGGCCGGAAGGCTTGCGGCCGGGGCGCGCAGCATTGCGCGCCAGGCCCTTGCCGCCGGTGTCAGTACAAAGCAGATAGACCGGCATGTGCATGAGTACATCGTAAGATCCGGAGCCATACCCAGCTTCCTCAACTACGGCGGCTTCCCAGCCAGCGCCTGCATATCCGTAAACGACGAGGTCATCCACGGCATCCCCGGCAGAAAGATCGTCCGGGAAGGGGACATCGTGTCCCTGGACGTGGGCGCCACCTTCAAGGGCTTTGTGGGCGACTGTGCCGGCACCTTCCCCTGCGGCGAGATAAGCCCGGAGGCAAAGCGGCTCATAGAAGTGACCCGCCAAAGCTTTTTCGAGGGCCTGAAGTTCGCCAGGGAGGGCTATCGGGTGAGCCATATAGGAGCTGCCATACAGGAGTATGTGGAAAGCCAGGGCTATTCGGTGGTGCGGGACTATGTTGGCCACGGAGTGGGGCGTCAGCTCCACGAGGCGCCGGAGGTCCCGAACTACAAGGTGGACAGACATCTGGGCCGAAGGCCGGATCCCCGCCTCGTCAAAGGCATGACCATCGCCATAGAGCCCATGGTCAACGCCGGAGGCTGGGAGGTCAGGACCCTCAAAAACGGCTGGACCGTCGTAACGGCGGACGGCTCCCTCTCGGCCCACTATGAGAACACCATCCTCATCACCGATGGCGAGCCGGAGATACTCACAATGGCAGAGGATATTTGACAGCATAATTTTGACCGACTTTGGAGGAAATTTACTTTGGCAAAAGACGATGTAATCGAACTCGAGGGCACGGTAGTCGAATCCCTGCCCAACACCATGTTCCAGGTAGATATCGGCAACGGCCACATCATTCTGGCGCATATATCCGGAAAGCTCCGGATGAACTTTATCAGGATCCTTCCCGGCGATAAGGTCACGGTACAGATGTCGCCCTACGACGTCACCCGGGGCCGGATAACCTGGAGAAGCAAGTAGGAGGTATAACACAAATGAAAGTAAGACCTTCCGTGAAGCCCATGTGCGAAAAGTGCAAGATAATCCGCCGTAAGGGCAAAGTCATGGTGATCTGCGAGAACCCCAAGCACAAGCAGCGTCAGGGTTGAGAGTTCGCAGAGATATTATATCAGTTGACCGGGCGCGAAGCGCCAGTCAAAATAAAACCGCTCTCTTAGGGGAGAGCATCCCGCGGGGCACAGGGACTCCCTCCGGCGGGAACAAGCCCCTGTATCACTAATGCGGAAAATTATCGAAAGGATGATCGAATAATATGGCACGTATAGCCGGCGTTGACCTGCCCAAGGACAAGAGGATAGAGATCGGCCTCACCTATGTCTACGGTATCGGCAGAACCAGCGCGACCAAGATTCTGGCGATGACCGGAATCAATCCCGACACCCGTGTAAAAGACCTCACCGACGAGGAAGAGGCAAAGCTTCGCGAGTGCATCGACCACAACTTCATCGTTGAGGGCGACCTGCGCCGCCGCACCGCTCTGGACATCAAGCGTCTGACCGAGATAGGCTGCTACCGCGGCCTGCGTCACCGCCGCGGCCTGCCCGTGCGCGGCCAGAGAAGCAAGACCAACGCCCGTACCCGCAAGGGTCCGAAGCGCACCATCGCCAACAAGAAGAAGTAAGGGAGGGATATGAATAATGGCAGCCGCTAACGCTAAAAAGAAAGTCAGGACCCGCAGAAGAGAGCGGAAGAACATTGAAAAGGGCCAGGTTCATATCAGCTCTTCCTTCAATAATACCATGGTGACTATCACCGACACTCACGGCAACGCCCTGTCCTGGGCCTCTGCCGGCGGTCTTGGTTTCCGTGGAAGCAAGAAATCTACCCCCTTCGCCGCTCAGACCGCCGCCGAGACTGCCGCCAAGGCAGCCATGGAGCACGGCCTGAAGACCGTTGAAGTTTTTGTCAAGGGCCCCGGCTCCGGCCGTGAAGCCGCCATCCGCGCCCTGCAGACCGCCGGTCTGGAAGTTACGATGATAAAGGACGTTACACCCATTCCCCACAATGGCTGCCGTCCTCCCAAACGTCGCCGCGTCTAATTGAAGGAGGAGAACGAATATGGCAAGATATACTGAAGCAGTATGCCGCCAGTGCCGCAGAGAGGGCCAGAAGCTCTTCCTGAAGGGCGACCGCTGCTATACCGACAAATGCGCCATGAACAGCAGGGCCTTCGCCCCCGGCCAGCACGGCCAGGGCCGCAGCAAGACCTCTGAGTACGGCCAGCAGCTCCGCGAGAAGCAGAAGGCCAAGCGGTTCTACGGCGTTCTTGAGAGCCAGTTCCGTGGCTACTTTGAGATGGCAGAACGCCGCCCCGGCCAGTCCGGCGAGAACCTTCTGGCCATCCTTGAGTGCCGCCTGGACAACGTTGTGTACCGTCTCGGCTTTGCCATGAGCCGCGCCGAGGCCCGCCAGATGGTCAGCCACGGCCACATCACCGTCAATGGCCGCAAGGTCAACATCCCCAGCTATCAGGTAAAGCCCGGCATGGTCATCTCCCTGCGGGAGAGCAGCCGCGGCATAGAAAAGATAAAGGCCAACATCGAGGCCAACGCTTTCCGGGCCGCCCCCAAGTGGCTTGAGTATGACGCTGCCAACGTGACGGCCAAGGTTGTGGCTGTGCCCGCCAGGGACGACATTGACCTGCCCATCGAGGAGCACCTTATCGTCGAGTTGTACTCCAAGTAATAAAGACACCCTCAAATTGGTAAGCTGGATCACCGCAAAGCGCCAATCTGGCGCAAGACTTTTAAGGAGGGTTATATAACTATATGATTGAAATTAAAAAGCCGCGTATCGAGTGCATAGAAACACCCACAGACAGCTCATACGGCAAATACATCATTGAGCCTCTGGAGCGCGGCTACGGCACAACACTTGGTAACTCTCTGCGCAGGGTACTTCTGTCATCTCTCCCCGGCACCGCCTGCACCAGCATAAAGATCGCCGGCGTGCAGCACGAGTTTTCAACTATCCCCGGCGTCAAGGAGGACGTTACGGAGATAGTGCTCAACGTGAAGAGCATTATCGCCCGCCTCCACAGCGACGGGCCCAAGACCGTCTATATCGAGGCCTCCGGTGAGGGCATAGTCACCGCCGGTGACATCAAGGCCGACAGTGAGGTGGAGGTGCTCAATCCCGAGCAGCCCATCGCCACCCTCGGCCCTGACGGGGCTTTGAATATGGAGCTGGTCCTGGACCACGGCAGGGGCTATGTTGCTGCCGAGAAGAACAAAAATCCCCAGGCCGCCATCGGCACCATCCCTGTAGACTCCATCTACACCCCCGTGCTCAAGGTCAACTACACCGTGGAAAACACCCGTGTAGGCAACCAGACCGACTTTGACAAGCTGACCATAGAGGTGTGGACGGACAAGACCATGACCGCCCGGGATGCTCTCTCTCTTGGAGCCAAGATACTCTGCGACCACTTTACCCTTTTCACCGACCTGTCTGACACCATCGGAAGCAACTCCACCGTTGTGGAGAAGGTGGAGAAGGAGCCGGACACCATGCTCAAGATGACCATCGAAGAGCTGGACCTGTCAGTGAGAAGCTTCAACTGCCTTAAACGCGCCAATATCAATACTGTCGAGGACCTGGTCAACAAGACCCAGGATGAGATGATCAAGGTCCGCAACCTCGGCCGCAAGTCCCTTGAAGAAGTCGAGCATAAGCTGACTATGATGGGCTTGTCTCTGGCAAACGAGGATAATCAGTAAGCTCTCAAGAAGGAGGAAATGCAATTATGCCCGGAACAAGAAAACTCGGCAAGACCACCGCGCAGCGCATGGCCATGCTCCGCCAGCAGGTAACTGACCTTCTGGACAAGGGCCGCATGGAGACGACCATAACCCGCGCCAAGGAGATCGCTCCCATGGCCGAGAAGATGATAAGCCTTGGCAAGGCGAAGGATCTGGCTGCCTACAGACAGGCCCTGTCCTTCATCACCCGCGAGGACGTTGCCAAAAAGGTGTTTGACGAGCTGGCCCCCAAGTACGCTGAGCGCAACGGCGGCTACACCCGTATCACCCGCATTGGACCCCGCAGAGGCGACGCCGCCGAGATGGCCGTCATAGAGATGATCTAAAGAGAAAGCCCGCAGCCTTCACCGCTGCGGGCTCTTTCTATCGCCTCATATAAAAGCCATCCGCTCAGGGCTTTGAGCCGTGGATACGGGGGGAGGGAGGCAAGGAAAAAGAACAGCGCAAAAGGGAGCCGACGGCCTTACCCAGGCTGTCAGCTCCGTTTTACGCGGGGGCTATTTTTTCCGCAGGCGGTGGAGGAGCTCTTTTATCCTGGCGGAGAGCGGCCCATCGCTGCTTCGGTCCATTATGAAGATATAGGCACCCAGCCCGGCCAGGGCCAGGATGGCGGCCACGACGATGACTATGGCCAAAACCTTGCCCGTGCCTCCGCCTCCGGAGGGGCGGCTGGGCTTATCCGTGGGGCTGGGGCTCGCCTCCGGGCTCTGGCTTGCCTCCGGGCTGGGGCTCGCCTCCGCTTCCTCTGTTACGGTGACGTTGAAACGGCAGTCCAGCCCCTCATATTCCACGCTTATCTCCTGGCGGCCCAGGGTATCGAGCTTAGTGGGGCTGCATGTGAAGCCGGAGCTTATCTCCCGGCTCTGGCCGGAACTGTCAGTGAGCTTCAGAACAAGGCCTGTGGTATCAAGGCTTTCGCCCAGGATATAGCTCGTCTTGTCCGGCAGCCTGGAGACGCTGAGACTGACAGGGCTGACCTCTGCCTCCACGTCCACGGTGAAGGTGCAGGTCCTGCCGCCATAGCTGACGGTTATGGTCTGGGCTCCCACCTTGTCAAGGACCGTGGGGCTGCACTCAAGGCCGCTGGACACGTCCCTGTGACCCAGGTTAGTGTATACCCGGATGGACAGACCCGAGACCTCAAGGCTCTCTCCCTGCTTATACTGGGTCTTTGTGGGCAGGGTCAAGACACCTATGCCCTCTATCGTCTCCTGAGGCTGGCCCACGTTCACGGTGAAGGTGCAGGTCTTTCCCTGATAGTTCAGTTCTATGGTCTGAGTGCCGGCCTTTTCAAGCTTCGTGGGGCTGAGACTGAAGCCCTCGCTCACCACGGTGGAGCTGCCGTCGCTGTAGTATACACGGATGCTGAGCCCCGTGGGGTCCAGGCTGTCGCCCAGGGCATACTCGGTCTTCAGGGGCAGAGACTCCACCGCGACGGAGGAGACCTGCATGCTCTTCACCGTCACCGAAATGGGGGAGGAGACGCTGTGAGAGCTCTGGCCGTTGTTGGTATTGGTGACTATGCAGTAGTAATACATGGTGCCCACGAGAGCGGTGCCGGCGGTGTATTCGGCCCCCACGGCCCCGGAGATAAGGGTGCCGCCGGAGCTGCTGTTGGAGGAGCTGGAGTACCACTGATAGCTCAGTGTGCCCCCGTCCGCCACCGTGGCGGAGACGCTTATCACCGCCGTCTCGTTGGGATAGCAGCTTATGCTGGGCCCCGCGCTGACCGAGGGGCGGGAGGGCACCACCTTCACCGGGCACAGCAGGGAATAGCTGCCCTCTCCGTTCGTGAAGGTGAGGGAACAGTCATAGCTGCCCACGGCGCTGGGCGTCCC
>DBGBEC010000098.1:0-6089 GCA_048477415.1 Candidatus Limivicinus sp.
CTGATGTAAAGCGTGAAATTGAAGATGTGAAGAAGCAGGTGTATTATGACAAGCCTTATGCTGAACTGTATAGACAAATTATCCGTTTAGGACTTGATAAAATGCACGAAAAAGCGTCAAAAAAAGAGGGGTGTGAATGGGCGTCCTAAGACGCCTATCCACCACGAAGTTGGAATACCCATAAAAAGATTGACAAAAAGAAAGGGGAAGAAAATGAACGACAAAATATCAAGGTGGATCAGCATTGCGGCAATTGCAATATCCCTATTTGTGATAATAGCGCGATTATGGATATGAGCAATGCGGAAATAGAAATGGAACGGTTGAAAAACATATCGAATCGAGCACTCCGATAAGCTTCAAAATCATCTATAAGGGAATCAGACAGAGTTACTACAGTATTTTTACCAGGCGTGTAATCAGAAAAGGTAAGGCTTTCAGGGCTTAGAATATCCTGCAAGCTTTCAAGATCGACTCCGCTTGCAGCCTGAATTTTTCCGAGAGACTTTTCCCGAAGAACTACCTTACATAGTCTGAATTGACGACGATTCAAAAAATCACATCCTTTCAGCACAAGTTTAGCATGCTTGGAGCGGGAGGGCAAGGAAAATAAATATTCGGCTTAATGAAATGGTCAAGGCGGAAATGGAAAACAGAAAGATTCTTCGCTGCGCTCAGAATGGCAGCGGGGAGGGGGTGAGAAAGTGGAGAAAATGAGCGAGAGCTTTGAGAAGAACAAGGGACATCTGGACGCCGTTATCCTGCTGATGCAGGAGATGGACGAAAAGGAGCGGGAGATCATCGCCGCATACAGCGAGGGCTACGCGGCGGGGCTAAAGATGGCAAAGGCGGGGTGAAAAGCCCCGCCGGCGGGGAGGACGGAGGACGGGGAGTTTATCAAAAGCGTTTATGCCGCCAGGGCATAAAAAAGCCGCTTGCGGTGCGGCAACACCGTAAGCGGCGGGGATGGGGGAGGCCCCTATCGGCCCGTTGGGCCACTTCCCCCTCCGGGGGAAGCAAATACAAGTAAGGCCATTATAGCCGATTTTAAGGAGAAATGCAAGATGAAGAGAGGGAAATTCAGACTTTTACAGGTTCGGTTGACACTCCCCCATGGCTAAAGCGAGGGGGGTTACGCCACTCATGATAATTAGCATAATGACAGGCTTCGGCATAATACAGTGTTGAAGGGAGGCGAACATATGGCAAAGGGGCGGGAGATCACATGCGTGTGCTACATAACTCTTGAGGATGGCAGAACTATAGAGCTCAGTGAACTGACGGCAGCGGAGAGAGAGGCCTGGCTCAGCAATGTTCGCCGTCGGCTCAGCATTAATATGAGCGCCTATTATTCGGCGCATATGGATGAATACAAACGGCTTGGGGGGTGACGAGGATGGCGGTAATACGGGTAGAAAAGGACAGGAACTATACGCAAATGAGCAATTATCATCTGCGGGATAAGAGTTTGAGTCTGCGGGCGATAGGGCTGCTATCGAAGATGCTGAGCTTGCCGCCGGATTGGGATTATACGGTGAGCGGTCTGACGGCGACATGCAAGGAGGGGCGCGACGCTGTTCGCGGGGCGCTGGTGGAGCTGGAGAAAGCGGGATATATGCACCGGGAGCAGAGCCATACAAAGGCCGGGACCTTTGGGCGCAACGACTATGTGGTATACGAGCGGCCACCGTTGACGGGTTTTCCGTCAACGGTCCAGCCGTCAGCGGTGGGACCGTCAGCGGGAAACGCCGCACAAATAAATAAAGACTTAAATAAGGACTTAGATAATATTCCCCCTGAAGCCCCCCGGAGGGGGCGGCGGGAGCCGAAAGAAGCGCCGGAGTGGAAGCCGGAACGTTTTGCCGCTTTCTGGGCGGCCTATCCGAGGGGCGAGAAGAAGCAGGCGGCCATAGCTGCGTGGGACAAGCTCCACGCGGATGAGGGGCTTTTAAACCTCATGGCAGTGGCCCTGAAGCGTCAGCTCGCCTCGGAGGAGTGGCAGCGAGGCATCGGTATCCCCTATGCCTCCACCTGGCTGAATGGGCGGCGCTGGGAGGACGAGGGCTTAAAGCCCCTGCCTGAGCCCGGCGGGGGGCGCTATGAGGCGGAGCTATGGACTTGATGGCCCAGTATGACGCACAGGTAGCCGTGCTGGGCAGCCTGCTGTTAGAGCCGGACAAGCTTGGCGGCGAGATAATGCACAGGGTGCAGCCGGAGGACTTCGGCACGGCGGTGCTCCGCAATCTCTTCCGCGCGGCGAGGGAGATATGGCTGGAGGGCGGGCCGCTGGACCCGGTAACGCTTGTGGCTCGGGCGGGGAGCGGATATGACTCTCTTGTCCGGGAGGTGCTGCTCGCCACGCCCACTGCCGCCAACTGGGAGCCATATGTGCGGCTGCTGAAGGACGCGGCCCAACTGGATCGTATCCACCAACTGGCGGAAAAGCTCCAGGACGTGAAGAGCCTGGAGGAGGGGCGGAGCCTTCTGGCCCAGGCGGAGGACGTGATTGCGGCAAGGCCCAGCCGAAGATCCGCCGCTTACCCGGAGCTTGTGTCCGGCTATCTGGACAGACAGAGCGACCCGGCGCCGCCGGATCATCTGAATTGGGGGATAGAGGCGCTGAACAAGCGCCTGCCCATATCTCCCGGGCGCTTCGTTGTGCTGGGGGCTGACAGCTCCGTGGGCAAGACCGCGCTGGCCTTGCAGCTTGCCTACAACATGGCGCTCTCCGGCAAGCGGGTGGGCTTTTTCTCCTATGAGACCAGCCGGGAGGACGCGGCCGACCGCATTATGGCAAACGCCGCGGACATAGCCCTGCCCCGGAGCAAGGCCAAGCGGCTCAGCGAGGACGATTTCCGCCGCGCGTCGGAGGAGGGCTGCCGGTCTGACAGGGTGCCGCTCACAGTGGTCGAGACCGCCGGGTGCACGGTAGATGAGCTTCGCACCGAGATACTGGCCGGGCGCTTCGAGGTGGTGTATATCGACTATGTTCAGCTTATCCCGGCCCGGGCGGCAACGGACAGGTGGCAGGTGGTCACGGAGGTCTCAATGGCGCTGCATACACTCGCCCAGCAGTTGGGGGTGACAGTTATCGCCCTGTCCCAGGTGACGCCGCCTGAAAGCGGCGGCAAGGGGAAGCGGCGGCCCCTGCGCAAGTCTGATCTGCGGGAGAGCAGACAGTTAGTCAACGACGCGGACGCGATACTGATGATGGATCTGGCGGACCCGGATGACCGCGACGGGCCCCGTGTACTGTTGGTGGACAAGAACAAGGACGGCCCGGTGGGCCGGATAGTGCTGGATTTTGACCCGATACATATGCGCTTCAGCTATGTGCCGCCCCTGGAGAGCAGCGAGGATCGCAGATCCCGTGAGCGCAGCGAGAAGATGGACAGGCGGCGCGAGGCCGAGACGGCGCGGAGCCGGACAGCCGTGACCGGCCAGGTAGTTTTCGAGGAATTGCCAAACGACGGGCCTTTGCCCTTTTAAGGAGAGAAATGCGAACAGGAGACAAGGTTATATTTATCCCGGCGGCGTGGGTGGGCCGGCGCGGGGCCGAGGCCGGAGGGGGATACGAGATCCCGCGCCGGGTGATGGGGACGGTGGTAGAGATACACCTGAGCCACCGCTGGTGCAGGGTAGCCTACGCAGTCCCCGGCGGCGTGGCATACGAGGGATTTAAGATCATCAAAAGGTCTGGAGGACGAGGAAATGAGAACAGCGGTAATTATTAATCTCAAGGGCGGCGTGGCCAAGACCGCCACTGCCGTCAATGTGGCGGCCATATTGGCCAGGGACCACAGACAGCGTGTCCTACTGGTGGACGCGGACAGCCAATGCAACGCCACAGAGTTCTACGGCGGCGACCCGGACAAGGGGAACCTTGCGGCTGTCCTTCGCAGGGGCTGTGCGGAAGAGGCGGCCTGGGGGATCCAGGCCACGCGTTTTCGGGGCGTGGATCTGCTGGCCGGTGACGAGAGCCTGATGGACCTGGATCTGACCAAGGTGGAGCTCCAGGACGTGAAGACGGCCGTGCTGCGGGACATGGTGCAGGTGCTGACGGCGATGGACCTGTATGACTGGGTCCTGGTGGACTGCCCGCCGGCCTTCAACGCGGCCTCTGCGGCGGCGCTGCTGGCGGCGGAGGAGGTAATCATCCCGATAAAGTTAGACGCATTTTCCCTGCGAGGTATGAGCAATCTCATGCGTCAGATCGCCAACATGCGGCGGATAAACACAAGCCTCAAGCTGGGCGGCCTGCTGCCTACCATGTGGTATAAGTCCGAGAACATGCTGAAGGCAGAAGCAAGCCTGCGGAGCTCCGGGCTGCCGGTCTATCCACCCATAAGGCGGACGAACAAGATTGATGATATGACTTTCGCCCAGGAGCCGGTTATAATCAGCTCACCCAAAAGCGCGGCGGCGAAGGACTATAGGAAGTTCGTGGGGCTGCTTATGAAGGGAGGCGCTGTAGATGGCTGAGTTTGATCTGGCGGCCGTGCTGAAGAATGTGTCCAAATTGGACACCGGCCTGAAGCCGGAGGGCCGGGAGCAGATAGAGTACATAGACATCGGTCTTATTGACCCGGACCCCAATAATTTCTATGCCCTGGACGGTATCGAGGAGCTGGCCGCCAATATCGAGCTGCTGGGCTTGCAGCAGCCTCTGCGAGTCCGGGCCGCGGCCGACAGGCCGGGCCGGGTGACGATAGTCTCCGGACACCGGCGGCGGGCGGCGCTGGAGCTGCTGGTCCGCGAGGGAAAGACGCAGTTTACGGAAGCGCCCTGCATAAGAGAGGCCGCCGCCGGCTCGACCGCCTTGCAGGAGCTGAGACTTATCTACGCCAACAGCGACAGCCGGAAAATGAGCTCCGCGGATCTGTCCCGACAGGCAGAGCGGGTGGAGGCGCTGCTTTATCAGCTAAGGGAGGAGGGCATGGAGTTCCCCGGCAGAATGCGGGACCATGTGGCCGAGGCCTGTAAGCTCAGCAAATCGAAGCTGGCGCGGCTGAAGGTCATCCGGGAGAATCTGGACAAGCCTTTTGTCAAGCTTTACGAAAAAAACACAATCCCCGAGAGCGTGGCCTACGCGCTGGCCCAGCAGCCGGTCGAGATCCAGCGGGCGGTATATGATTACAAGTGCTGTGGTAAAAACGGCACCGAATATCTGAGAGAGTATAACGTCGCGGAAGTTGCTGAGACCTATAAGGCCATTGTCAATCAAAAGTGCCGTCATGGCGGGACATGCAGCAACAGCGCCGCCATGCTCAGTAAAATCTATGATGACACCTATAGCTATAAGCATTGTGAGCATAGAAGGTGCTGCGATAAATGTGAGAAGCTGGCCAGTTGTCGCTCTGCCTGCCCAAAGCTGGCAGAGAAGGTAAAGCAGCTCAAGGTGGACAACAAGGCAGCCCGGCAGCAGGAGCAGCTTGTCAAAGCCGAAAAGGAGCGCCCGGATATCGAACAGATAACTGAGCTGTGGGCGCGGTTTGGCAAGGCCCGCCGGGAGAGCAATACCCGCGTTAAGCGCTATATGAAGGCGGTCGATATGTTTTACAGCAAGTCCGACGATCAGAAATATAAAGAGCTTGAAGCGGGCAATGCCAAGATCTCGCCCTATACTTCGCTGCCTTACGGCCATAGTTTCTCTATTGCAGACGCAAGGCGGCTGATAGCCGCGGCAGACTGTCTCGGCGTCAGCCTGGATTATCTCTTCGGCCGCACGGAGACGCCGGAGACAAAAACCGGAGGCGGCGAGCCGCCAACGGTCTGGCACACCGGGAGCCCAAGGAAGAGCGGCGACTATCTGGTAAAGCTTGCACTGGACGACGGTACAATCAGGAATGTGCTGTACTACGACAAGTACACCGGTAAATGGTCCTGGTCGATGGGCGAGAAATTAGACGAGACAGCCGCCCTTGTCATGGGCTGGATCCCGCTGCCGGAGGAGGACGACGAATGAACAGAGCTGATATCATTGCCACGCTGCGGCGAGGTATGGTAGAGACCGGGAGCTTGATATGCCTGGGCTGCGGCCATGAGCATAAATGCTCCGTGTCCGGCTGCGCCGTGCTGCGGGAGGCGGC
>DBGBEC010000099.1:0-5530 GCA_048477415.1 Candidatus Limivicinus sp.
CGTCTGATCTTATTTTTTCCTTTTTCAGCTTTTCAAGCTCGTTTGCCCGGGAGATCATGCCGCTGCTTTTGGCGGCGCTGCCCCCGGTCATGGAGCCGCCGGCGTTTATGAGCTGGCCATCCAGGGTGACGATACGCAGCCGGTTCCCGCTGGCCCTTGAGATACGCACCGCGTCGGAAAGGCTTTCAGCCACCACTGTGCGGCCCAGCAGATTTTCAAATATCCGCCCATACTCCGGCTCAAAGCTCACCAGATCCAGAGCCAGGCCCACAAAGCCCGGGTCGCTCCGGGGCAGTTCCGTCAGGCGGCTGCCTTTTATGGTGTCCACCGGCAGGAAGGTAGCCCTGCCCGCGTCACGGCGCTTCAAAAGCTCTATGGCGGCCTTGCCCGCCGCCTGGCTGTCCACCACGATGTTTTGAGAGGCGGCGCCCAGAGCCGTCTCCACGGCAAGAGCATATTCCTCGCCGGCCCGGACCAGATTTGCCACCGGGCCCCTCACGCCCTGAAGCTCCCTTCGGGCCGCGGCGTTCATCACGGTCTTCACCGCCTTGGAGTAGCCCTCGTAGGCCCTCTCCATGTCTGTGAGCATGTTTATCCTGGATTCCAGGCTTCGTCCCTCGACCTGGAGGGCGCTGGCCTGGGCGCTCAGCCGGTCCAGCAGCTCCTGGCGGCTTTGAAGCTTCATCCGGCAGCCGGCAAGAACGTTCTCGTTCTCCCGTTCGCTCCGGCTCAGCTCGTCAAGCTCCTTTTCTATGCCGGCAAGGCGCTGGCGGCCCTTTTCCATGCCGGATCTCACCTCGGCGGCCCTGTTCTCCTGCTCGGCGATGTCGCGGAGCATTCTCTCCCTGCTCTCTTTGCCGCTTTGAATATTCGCCCGGAGCACCGCCGCCATGGCCTCGCCCTCGGCGGCCTGGGCCTCGGAGCGGGAGAGCCGCTCTCTCGCCTGCTCTATCTCCACATCCTTCTGGCGCATGCGCTCGCTTATGCTGCCGCTGGAGGCATATATGGACTCAAGCCCGGCCTTGGCCTTTTCAAGGGCGGTCCTGGCCTGCTCATACTCGCGCTCCACATCCCGTGCCTGGCCGCGCAGCCGATCCAGGCTTGCCATCCAGACGGATATCTCCTGGACACGGAGCTCGTCCCGCAGGAGCAGAAAGCGCCTGGCGGTCTCCGCCTGCTTTTTAAGCGGCCCCACCTGAAGCTCCAGCTCCTCTATCTTGTCGTTTATACGGAGAAGATTCTCCTCGGTCTTCTGGAGCTTCCGCTCGGCCTCTTCCTTCCTGTAGCGGAAGCGGGATATGCCCGCCGCCTCCTCGAAGACTTCCCGCCGGTCGGTGCTCTTGGTGGATACTATCTCCGCTATCCGGCCCTGGCCGATGATGGAATATCCGTCCCGGCCCAGACCCGTATCCATAAGGAGGCTGTTTATGTCCTTGAGCCGCACAGCCTCCCGATTTATGAAATACTCGCTGTCGCCGCTGCGGTAATAGCGGCGGGTCAGCATTATCTCGCTGCCCTCATAGTCGAAGATGTGCTCTGAATTGTCAATGATAAGGGAGACCTGGGCAAAGCCCAGGGCCTTGCGCTTCTCGGTCCCGCCAAAGATGACGTCCTCCATCTTGGCCCCGCGCAGGGCTTTGCTCCGCTGCTCGCCCATCACCCAGAGGATAGCGTCGGATATGTTGGACTTGCCGGAGCCGTTGGGCCCCACGATGGCGGTTATGTCCTTTTCAAAGGTAAGCCGGGTCTTATCCGCGAAGGATTTGAAGCCCTGGATCTCCAATGCTTTTAAGTACAAATGAAAAACCTCAATTATTTCAAAATAACCAGGATATTATATTATTCTTCGCCGGAGATTTCAACAGAAATAAGTAAAATTTCATCCTTTTCCACCGGGCATGGGCTTATCTTCAGGCTGTTCAGCTTAAACTCCGCCTTCAGCCTTTCGATATTCTCACGGTGCTGGCCCGTCATCTGGGAAATTTGGGAGGGGTGTACCCCAAGGACGGCGGCGCTGGCCCCGGCCAAAGGCAAAAGCAGCTCCCGGGCCTTTTTATACATTATCCGGCTTTTTACAAGCTCCCCCAGGGCCGGGTGATAGGCCCCGGCCACGGCCGCCCCGCCGGAGAGCTCCTCCGTGGGATTGAGCCCCAGGCGTATGACCGGTATGCCCGCTTTCCGGAAAAACGGCAGAAGCTCGGCGCATACCCTCACCGCGTCCTCAATGCAGTGCTCTTTATAAAGCCCCCTCTGCCACAGCTCGAAGAGGGCTGTGTCCTTTACGATAACGGTGGGGTATATCCGCACCCCGTCCGGTCTGAGGGCGATGATACGCCGGGCGGTCTCCAGGCTTTTTTCGTCGCTGTCGCCGGGAAGGCCGGTCATCATCTGGAGTATCAGCTTAAAGCCCGCCTCCTTTATAAGGCGGGAGGACCTCTCCACATCCTCCGCCGTGTGGCCCCGGCCTGAGAGGAGCAGCACCCGCTCGTCCATGGACTGGGCCCCCAGCTCTATGGTCTCCACTCCGGCGGCGCGGAGCCTTTTCAGTATTTCACCGTCAATGGCGTCGGGCCTTGTGGAGAGGCGGATGGAGCTTATCTCTCCCCTCTCCAGCCAGGGCCTGGCCGCCTCAAGAAGGGCCTGCTGCTCCGCCACAGGTATGGCGGTAAAGCTGCCCCCATAAAAGGCCAACTGCCGCTTCGCCCCTGTTTGGGGCAAGGCGGCCGCGGTCTCTATTGCCTTTGTCACGTCCTCCGGCCGGGCCGGGCTCAGGCTGCCCGAGATGCGCCGCTGGTTACAGAACACGCAGTCGTTCGGGCAGCCCAGATGGGGCACAAACACCGGGATAATGCTCTCTCTGGCGCTCATTTTCTCATCGCCTCCAGGGCCTGGCGGGCCGCCATCTGCTCCGCCTCTTTCTTGCTGCGCCCGCTGCCCTCTCCCACGACAACGCCGTTTACGCTGACGCTGAAGGTAAAGAGCTTGTTATGGTCCGGGCCGGACTGCTTTGTCATCTCATAGCATATGCGGCAGTCTCCGTCTCTCTGGATCAGTTCCTGGAGCTCCGTTTTATAGTCGGCGACCCGGTGCTCCTCTCCTATATCCGCCTTGAGCAGAAGCTGCTCATGGATAAAGGCCCTGGCCTTGTCCATGCCTCCGTCCAGGTATATGGCGGCGATCATCGCCTCCACCATGTCCGCAAGTATGGAGGGCCGTTCCCGGCCGCCGCTGCGCTCCTCGCCCTTGCCAAGACGCATATAGCCGCCAAGACCCAGGGAAAGGGCCAGCCTGTGCAGGCTGCTCTCGCACACGAGCTCCGCCCGGAGCCTTGTCATCCGGCCCTCGGGCAGTTCCATGCTGTGGCAATACAGAAAGTCCGCCGTCACAAGGCCCAGTATCGAGTCGCCTAAAAATTCAAGCCGTTCATAGCTGCTAAAGCCCCGGCCATGCCTTTCGTTGGCATAGGAGCTGTGAGTGAGGGCGGTGATCAGCAGATCCCGGTCCTTGAATTTATATCCGATCCTTCCTTCAAGTTCTTCCATATCTCTATTCCGCCTTGAGCTTCATATGCTCTATATTGGCCTCGATCTCGCCGCTTATGCCAGACTGGGCAAAGGCTACGGCCTGCCGCACCGCCGCAAAGACGGCAGAGGCCTTGGATGAGCCGTGGGCCTTTATAACGGGCTTGCTTATGCCCACAAGGGCCGTGCCACCCACCTCGTTCACGTCCAGGGCCTTTTTCATCCTGGCAAGGTCCCCTTTGAGCACGGCGGCCGCCAGCTTGTTGGCGGTCTTTTTATAGAACACGTCCTTCAACTGGCCCATCATGAATTTTATCACGCCCTCGGTGGTCTTCAAAAGCACGTTTCCGGTAAAGCCGTCGCTGACTATGACCTCCGCCTGGCCGGAGAAGACTCCGGTACCCTCCACATTGCCGATGAAGTTTATCACGCCCTCCTCATGTGCTTTTTTGAGCAGGGCAAAGGCCTGGTGCTGGAGTTCGCCCCCCTTTGTGTCCTCGGTGCCCACGTTGAGAAGGCCCACCCTGGGCTTTTCACAGCCCATAAGCTTTGAGGCATAGATACTGCCCATGCAGGCAAACTGAAGCAGGTACTCGGCGGTACACTCCGCGTTCGCCCCGCAGTCTATGAGCATCACGCCGTGTTCCCCCGCCGGGAGTACCGGAGCCAGGGCCGCCCTGCGTATGCCCCGCACACGCTTTACGATAAGGGTCGCCCCGGTGAGCAGAGCGCCGGTGCTCCCGGCGGAGACCACCGCGTCCCCCTCCCCTTCCGCAAGCAGCCGGAGGGCCACCGTCATGGAGGCGTCCTTTTTCCGGCGGGTGGCCGTGCTTGGGTCGTCCTCCATGCTTATCACCTCTCTGGCGTCTACGACGGCCATGTCGGCGCAGCCCTCGTCCTTCAGGCAGGCCTCCAGCTCCTCACGACGGCCCACCAGCACGATATCATGGCCCAGCTCCCGCCTGGCCATCACCGCGCCTTTTACTATCTCTCTCGGGGCGTTATCCCCGCCCATCGCGTCGATTATTATCTTCAAAACCTAAAAACCTCTCCTTCAAGCAGCTTGTCTATTATCCCGAGGGAGCGGGCAGATATCTCCCCGTTTTTGTTCCGCTTGCCCTTCACCCTGTAGCCCAGAGGGCTGATTATGCCGAAATTGATGTTCATGGGCTGAAAGTCACCCACGCTGCCGCCGGATATGTAGCGGGCCAGGGCCCCTATCGCCGTCTCCTGGGGGAAGTCCACCGGAGGCAGGCCCTTCAGCCTCGCCGCAAGCTCTATGCCCGCCAGCATGCCGGAGGCGGCAGACTCCACATAGCCCTCCACCCCGGTCATCTGACCGGCGAAGCAGAGCCTGGGCTCGCTTTTGAGCCGATAATACGCGTCCAAAAGCCGGGGGCTGTTCAGATATGTGTTCCGATGCATCACCCCATAGCGGACAAATTCCGCGTTCTTCAGCGCCGGTATCATGGAAAAGACACGCCGCTGCTCGCCCCAGGTGAGATGGGTCTGAAAGCCCACCATGTTGTATATGGTCCCCTCGGCATTATCCCGGCGGAGCTGGACCACGGCATAGCTCTCCTGGCCGGTCCTGGGATCGCGCAGGCCAACAGGCTTCAGCGGGCCATAGCGCAGAGTATCCTCACCGCGGCGGGCCATGACCTCCACGGGCATGCAGCCCTCGAAGACCCCGCCGTCGTCAAAGCCGTGCACCGGTGCCTCCTTTGCCCCTGAGAGCTCCCGGACGAAGGCCGTATACTCCTCTTTGTTCATAGGGCAGTTTACATAATCTGCCGTTCCCTTGTCATAGCGGGAGGCGAAGAAGGCGCTTTCCATGTCCACGCTCTCTATCGTGACGATGGGAGCCACGGCGTCATAAAAATGCAGGTCGCTGTCCGGGCAGAGGGCGGCTATCTTTTCGGCGATAGCGTCGCTGCTGAGGGGGCCTGTGGCGATGACCACCTGGCCCCCGGGTATCTCCCGGGCCTCTTCTCTGATGATCTCTATAT
>DBGBEC010000100.1:0-1502 GCA_048477415.1 Candidatus Limivicinus sp.
GCCCAGTACCGCAGCTCCATTTCTGTGGAACATGCCCAAGCCCCTCTCCAGCTCCGCTCCGCCCGCCCCTTGCAGACACATCCCCCTGCCGTTTCGGCGGCTGTCCGTAAAACAATCGATCCGACCTATGGTCTTGTCATAGGCCGGATCAATATCACGGGTCTCGATCTCGGAAAGGCTCCCCCGGGTTTGTGGGGGATGTATCCGCTTATTCAATACAGCAGGGGCAGTGGGGGACGTCCTGTACGGTGGGGCTCGCATACTATTTGTCCCGCTTTCCCGCGGCCTCTTTCAGGGCGCGGAGATAGTCATAGGGGACGCTGAGGCCGCCGGTGCCCCGGCCAAGGCTGATGTGGGGCTTCACCTCGCCGTGAAAATCGCTTCCGCCGGTTTTCAAAAGGCCGTATTCCCCGGCCAGGTTCTCGAGAAAAAGGCTCTGCCGCCGGGTATAGCCGGAGTATCTGCACTCTATGCCGCGAAGGCCCAGCTCAATGCAGCGCTCAACAAGCTCCCTCAGCCCCTCTTCATCCAGCCTGTACTGGAAAGGGTGGGCCAGTACAGGCAGGCCGCCGGCTTTTATTATGGTCGCTATGGCCTGCTCGATGGGGAGCACGGTCCGGGGCAGGTAATATTTTCTGCCCTTCTCCACATATCTGTCAAAGGCCTCCGGGGCGCTTTTCGCCAGGCCCAGCTCCACAAGCAGCTCTGCGAAATGGGGCCTGCCGATGACCGGGCCGAAACGGCGACGCATCTGCTCATAGCTCACGGGCAGGCCGTCGGCGGCCATGAGCTCCGCCATCTGCCGGTTGCGCCGGTCCCGGTCCTGGATCACCCAGTCCAGCACGGGCCGGAGCTCTTCTGACTGGGTATCGATATAATAACCCAGGATGTGGACGGCGCCCCGGTATTTGGTGCTTATCTCTATAGCCGGGACCACCTCCACTCCCAGCTCCCGGCCCCGGGCCGCTGCCGGGGCGCAGCCGGACACCGTGTCATGATCGCTTATGGCGATGGCCTTAAGGCCCAGGCTCGCCGCCAGCTCCGCCGTAGCCTCCGGGCTCAGGGTCCCGTCGGAGGCGCTGGTGTGCACATGCAGGTCTATCTCTCTCATCCCGCCGCCTCTCAGAGCTTGGCGCACATGGCGTCGTGGGCGGCATGCTCCGCGCTGTCGTCCAGGGGAGCAAGCTCCGCCCGGCCATATTTCCGCTCAAGGGCGGTCAGCAGCAAAAAGTCGCAGAATTCCGGATTTTTGGGCAAAAGGGGGCCATGGCTGTAGCTGCCGAAGACATTTTTATACCTTGCGCCCTCGCCGCCGTCGCTGCCGTTGTTGCCAAAGCCGCTTAGGACCCGGCCCAAGGGCTCCAGGCCGCTGCCCAGATAGGTCCTGCCGCTGTGATTTTCAAAGCCCACTATCACGCTGCCCCCGGAGGCGGGAGCGCATTTGAACTTATAGTTCCCCGTCATGCGCTTTTCTCCGCCCAGGGTATACATGTCCAGCAGAC
>DBGBEC010000101.1:0-5259 GCA_048477415.1 Candidatus Limivicinus sp.
GCTCCTTTCAGATGATCTCGCTCAGCAAAACGGGTCTGTCCTCGGCGATCGATCTGAGGGCCGCGAAGCTGACTGCAAGGCTGTTTATGTTGTCGAACACCGTGGGCACCGCGCCCTTTTTGCCCTCAAGCTGGCCGCGCACATCGTGGAGAACGCCGGCCCTGTCCTTTCCGGGGAAGAAGAAGTCCTGCCGCAGCTCTCCTTTATCGTCAAGGGACATGTCCAGGCGGTTGGGCTCGTCGTTTTCCCATTTGACAGCGCCCTTGTCCGTCTGCATTATCCAGTCGCACTGGTAGCCGGTGGGAAAGCCGATGGATTTTTCCGTGACGGAGTAGTTCGCCCTGAAGCCGTTTTCAAACTCCAGCAGCACGAAGGCCGCCCCCACGCCGTTCAGATCGCTCCAGTCCGGGTTCCAGCCCCTGGCGTACACGCTCTTAACGTTTGAGCCGCTCACAAAGCGGAGCATGTCGAAATGGTGGATGGCCACCTCCAGGAAGAGAAGGCTCGTCTGCTCCCGCCGCCAGTCCTTTCTCTGCCAGGCTGTCCTCTCGCTGTTTTTCAGGTTCGTAAGGCCGTGCCTGAATACCACGTTTGCCCAGGAGGGCCGGCCTATGCCCTCGTCTCCGAAGGAGGCCATCATCTGCCAGAGCTGGGGGCGGAATCTGTAGTTCTGGCTGACCCAGGCCTTCTCGGTCCGCCCCTCCATGAAGCGGAGAAAGTCCATGGCCTCGTCAAGATCGTCGCAGAGGGGCTTTTCGATAAGCACGTTCTTTCCGGCGAGCACCGCCTTTTTGGCGTACTCGATGTGGTATTTATGGGGCAGGGCCACTATAACGAGCTCCGCCTCTTTTTTAAGGGCCTCATCATAGTCGGTGAGGCACAGCTCATCGGGTATGGACCATTTCGCCTTTGCCGCCTCAAGGTTTGGTCCGCCCCTGCTCACAAGGGCCGCGAGTTCGCAGTCCCCTTCGTTGTGGATATATTCCAGCCAGCCCGCGGCCCAGCCGCTGCTGCCCACTTGTATGACTTTCATTCGCATCTCCATTCTGCCGTTTATGGCACACAGATCAAACTGAAAAGAAGGGCCCCTAAGCCCGGGGCCCTTTCAAATTTTTGCTAATCCTGAAGCTCGCTGAGACCAAGAGGGCTGAAGCTCGTTTTGAGCTCGATAGTCCGCCCTGTGGCCATAGACTCGAAGCCCGCCTCAACGATCTCAAGCACATGCCGCCCCTGCTCGGCGCTGCCCAGGGGCGCTTTGTCCTCGCGTACATAGTCGATAAGCTCCATAACGTCCCGATAGACAAAGGGTTCGTGCATTTTCAGGTGCTGAGGGGGGATACTCTTGGCCGCCATGCCCATAATGGGGTTTTCAAACAGGGCTTCGCCGTTGAATTTGCCCTTTTCCAGGTTCCCGGCGGTGCCGTATATCGAGGGAGTCATCATATTCTCCCCGCCGGCGAGGGCGGAATAGAACAGGCCGAAGGTGTTCCCGCCGAAATCCAGCAGGAACGCGAAGTTGTCCTCTACCTCGCTCTGTATGATCTGCTCGCCGAAGCTGAACTCCTTCATTATCTGGCCGCCCATGCAGGATACCCGCTTCACCGGGCCCAGCACCCCCGTGATGGAGGTCAGGCCATAGACCGCGTGGTCATACTGGGGCCCGCCGTCGGGCTTTTTATAATACCAGGTGGGTACAAGGGGCTCGGAGCCATAGTTGTCCTTCCGGTAGCCCTCCCGCAGATGGTAGAGCAGCACCCCTCTCACCCCGCCGATGGCATAAGTCACCCGGCCGAATTTGTTTTCCAGCACCATGCGCCTGGCCAGGCGGTTTATCGGCATGGCCATCATCCCGGGGGAGGCGCTTATTTTCACATTTGCCCTGGCCGCGGCCTCTATAAGCTCTGTGGCCTGGCTGCTGGTCATGGCCATGGTCTTGTTGAAGTGGACATGCTTTCCGGCCTTTATGGCCTTCATGCCCTGCTCATAGTGGAAACGGATGGGCGAACAGATCGACACCGCCTCGACAGCCGGGTCGGCAAGAAGTTCGTCGTCCGTCATGTACCATTTTTTTATTCCATACTCCCTGGCCATGGCCTCCGCCCGGCCGGGCACCGGGTCGCACACAGCGGCCATATACACCTTGTCCGCCGTGTCGCCCAGGGCCAGGTGTTTGAAAATGGAGTTGATGGCGATCTCTCCGGAGCCAATGGCCCCTAAGCCTGTGGGTCTCATTACAGCCACCTCGCTAAATCAAAATTCTTCAAGTATCTCCAGCATTTTCGAGACATACTGGCGGGATATCTTCCTGTTATAGTCCACTCTGTCGTCCCGCTCGGCCTCGTTCGTGGGAAGTTTGAAGGCCGGCTCCGCCAGAAGGGGCATGCCCCTGGGGGCGGGGGACTTTTCAATAAGGGTCTTTATGATGAGCCTGAGATCTATAAAGCCCTCTCCAAGATAGCAGCCGGTGGTGACAAGGGGCATATCCGGGTATTCCTTCGTGCGAAGAGGGTTGTCTACCACGGCAAAGTCCTTGAAATGGGCCGCCACCGCGTATGGCGCGAGATATTGTAGGTCCTCCATGGGGTCGCAGCAGGCCACGGCTCCGTTTCCAAAGTCGTACAGGGCCATAACCTTGTCCGAGCCCAGCTCCTCTATAATGGAGGCGATCTCCCGCCCGTTGAAATCGCAGTGGTTTTCATAGGCAAAGCAGAGGCTGCCGCCCCGGAGCACGCGCTCAAGCTCCCGGAGATTGGCCAGGATGAATTTTTTCTGCTCTGAAAAGGGATATTCCTTGTTATAGCGGCTGGTAGCCACATTGTTATGGCCGTAGCCGCCGCAGAGTATCCTGCTTCCAAGGGCCTCCGCCATTGCTATGGTCTTATCAAGGCCCTTTCTGGCCAGGGCCGGGTCCGGAGCATCAGAGGCAGCGGAGACGCCCATAAGCGCCCCGGCGGCCCCCCAGGGATCCACCTGCAGGGGAAGCCCCGCCAGGCCCCACACAGTAAAGGGGTACAGGATGAGCTCCACTCCCCGCTCACGGGCCATGTCCCGCATCTCGCTCAGGACCCCCGCGCTCAGCTCCTTTGGGATAAGGTTTGGGAACAGGGATATGGCCCGGGCCCCCAGACGGGAGCACTCCTCCATAGTCCACCGAAACGACTCCATCCCCGCCGGAGTGCCCTCCGGCGGCATCAGATTGAAGGGCTGGAAGCCCACGCGAAAATCGTAAGAATTGCCCATGGTCTTTATTTAAGGCCCAGCACCACAGGGGTGGACTTAAAGCCGACGCCCATGCGGTCGATACCCATGTCGATAAGGCGGAGGAACTTTTCCCTGTCCCTTATGCCGCCGGCGCCCTTTACCTTGCAGCGGCCGTCGGCCGCCTCCATCATGGCCTCTATCACTTCATAAGTGGCGCCCTCGTTTTTGCCGCCGGTGAAAAAGCCGGTGGAGGTCTTCACAAAATCCGCCCCGGCGGCGACAGCCGCCTGGGTGGCTCTCTTCACCTGCTCGATGCTGAGAGCGTCCACCTCGAAAATGACCTTTACGTTCGTGCCGTATTTGTGGCACACATCGCAGACGGCCTTTATATCGGCCTGGACCTCGTCCCACATGCCGCTGCGTATCCAGCCGTAGTTTGCCACTATGTCCAGATCCTCCACATCGCCCTCGCGGCAGATGAATTCCGCCTGGGCCACCTTCGACTCAGTGCTGGAAAGGCCGAAGGGAAAGTCGCACACCACGCATATCCCGGTGTCCGTGCCCTTCGTGAGCTCCCTGGCGATGGGGAGGGAGGCAGGGTTTATGCACACGGTGGCGCAGTTATAGTCAACGCCCTCTTTTATATACTTTCTTATCTCCTCCTGGGTAAACTCCGGCTTCAGGACAGACTGGTCTATGTACCGTCCCAGCTCTTTGGCAGTCATTTCACTGGCTTTTTTGTTCGGCTTCATCTTTTTTTGTCGCGGCGGAAGGCCGCCGCTCTCCTTTCGTAATGGAATCGAATTTTACTTTTTCCCGGAGCTGTTCCTCACCACGTCGATGTACACGGCGATGAGCAGCAGGCCGCCCTTGACAAGGGACTGGGCATAGGTGTTTATGCTGAGAAGGCCCATGCCGTTGGCCAGCACGGAGAAGAACAGCATGCCCAGCAATGTGCCAACGATGTTGCCCTTGCCCCCGGCCACTGAGAGGCCGCCTATGATGACCGCGGCGATGGCGTCCATGTCCGCGCCGGTGCCCTGGTTCGGAACGGCCACATAGCCCTGGGCGATATAGAGCATGGTGGCGAGACCGGCGCAGCCGCCGGATATCATGAAGGCGATGGCCCGGGTCTTCTTTACATTTATGCCTGAGAGGTAGGCCGCCTCCTCGCTGCCGCCTACGGATATGACGTTTCGCCCGAAGCAGGTATATTTCAGTATCACCCCTATGACGACATAAACTATGGCAGCGATGACTATCATCGTGGGTATGCCCAGTATCTTTCCGCGGCCTATCCACTTTATGAACTCATCCCCCACCTGGATCATGTTCCCGTCGGAGACGATGAAGGCCATGGCTCTGAAAATGAGCTGGGTGCCCAGGGTGGTGATTATAGGGGCGATGTGCATATAGTTCATGATAAGACCGTTGCACACGCCGCAGAGCACGCCCACGCCCACCGCGATAAGCAGCAGGACCGGGCCGCTCACTCCCGCCCTGTAGGCCACGCCCACCACCATGCCGCTGAAGGCCATTATGGACATCTGCGATAGGTCAAGGCCCCCCAGGAGCATGGACACCGTAACGCCCGCCGCGATAATGCCCGAGGCGGACATGTACACGCCGATGTTTTTTATGTTTGCCGCCGTGAGAAAATATGGCGAGGCAAAGGCCCAGACCACAGACAGGGCGACCACAGCTATCAAGACGCTGCCGTATGAGTTAAAGGCGGACTTCCCGGCGCCCTTGAGCCTGGCGCCGAAGCCCATATTAGCATTTTCCATCTCTTATTCTCCTATCGCGCTCTTTACAATGTTCCTCTGGGTTATTTCATCGCCCTCATATTCAGCGGCGATCCTTCCCTCGTGCACAACGTACACCCTGTCCGCTATCCCCAGCAGCTCCGGAAGCTCCGCGGCCACATACAAAACGCCGCAGCCGGCCTGGCAAAGGCTTTCAATGTCCTTGTATATCTCCACCTTGGCCCCCACGTCTATGCCCTTTGTGGGGTCGTTGAGCATGAAGACCTTGGGTCTTGTGGCCACCCATTTTGAT
>DBGBEC010000102.1:0-6413 GCA_048477415.1 Candidatus Limivicinus sp.
CCTCAAGGGCCTCCTCGGTGACCATGTCGGAAATATAGGGGAGGGCGTCATTAAAGATAAATGTGCGGCCTACCTCAAGCAGGGGATGCTCAAGAACGGCGGGGATATGCTTTTCGATGAGTTCGTGGATAGCCGGAGTGTCCAGCATTTCGCCTACTGTGGTTTCCTCAAAAGTATACTTTGCCATAATTTTTCCTCCTATAAAATAATTTATGTAGGTTTCTTACTCGATTGCTTCCAGTGCCGCTTTCAGCATGTCGCGCTTTTCCTGGGGAATTTTTTTCTGGCTGTCAAGAACCACGCCAACCGGTTTGCCTTTTACAAACTTCAGAAGGGGACTATCCAGCGCCGCGGGAAGAATTTCCCTGAAAACGGCAACGCATCTTTCATCTGCAAGAAGGTCGCCAATGGGACTATTCCATCCATATCTGCTCATTCTACCACTCCTTTACACATATTTTTCGGTCATTTGGCCGCTTTGCCCAGTTCTATGCCTTTGTAAAGGGCTGCCTGATTCAACTTGACCAGCGCCTCACCCTTTGCTGCAAACTTGTGCTCCAGACTGCTCATAAAAATTTGTGGATCCATCATATCGGAATAGCCTATCATGGCTCCGATAAGTATAATGCCGGATACCTTGTCGCTTCCAAGCTCATGGGCCAGATCGTCCGCCGGCAGGTCGACACAGACGACATCCGTGCGCTTTAAAGGAGACGTTATTCTGCTCATATTGCGCACCAGCACACCGCAGGGCCTAAGCTCGTTTATAAACTTTTTGTAGGAGGACTCATTCATTGCGATAAGTCCGTCCGTCTGTTTGGGCAGGGGAGAGATGATTTCCTCATCGGATATGATGACGGTGCACTTGGCGCTGCCGCCCCGTTGTTCCGGGCCATAGAGCGGCATAAACGTGGCGTGCTTGCCGCCCTCAACAGCGCTGGCCGCCAGAGACATGCCCATGGACATTCCGCCCTGGCCGCCGGAACCTGCAATAAGGAGAGAAAACTTCATTTTATTTCGCCTCCTTTTCCGTTTTGTCCACAAAGACCCTGCATGGGAAATACTTCATGGTGTGCTCGTTTATAAAATCAAGCGTCTGCACGGGGCTCATGTGCCAGTTCGTAGGGCAGTTTGTGAGCAGCTCCACAAAGGAAAAACCCAGTCCATCGGCCTGGTTCTGCATGGCCTTCTTGATCCCAGCCTTGGCTTTGCGTATATTGGCGGGGCTGGAAAGAGAAAAGCGGGCCACATAGACAGGGGCCTCCAGTTCCTTTATCAGTTCGCACATGCGCAGGGGATAGCCCATTGTGTCCGGCTCGCGGCCGTGGATGCATGTGGTCGATTTTTGGCCCACAAGAGTAGTGGGGGCCATCTGGCCGCCGGTCATACCGTAGGTGGAGTTGTTGGCAAAGAATATGGTAATATGCTCACCGCGGTTTGCGGCCATTAGTATTTCAGATAAACCGATTGACGCCAGGTCCCCGTCCCCCTGATAGGCAAATACCATGGCGTCCGGCCGACAGCGCTTGATGCCGGTGGCAACGGCAGGGGCGCGGCCATGTGCGGAGGTAACCATGTCAAGCTTCCAGTAAAGACTGTTCATTGTGGAGCAGCCAACGGGGAGGACGTTTATCACCTTTGAAGCACATCCCAGCTCGTCAATGGCTTCCGCTATGAGCTTTGTGGCAAGAGAGTGCAGACAGCCGGGGCAGAAGCCGCTGGACAGCGGCAGGAGACACTTTGGCTTTGTATATATTTTTTCAGTCATTACCGATCGCCTCCTTGAATTATCTTCATGATCGCGGCCTGCGTGCTCTCGTCATCCAGCAGAATACCGCCGGAACGGCCGTATTCAAATACCGGAGCTCTGCCAAGGACCTGAAGCTCGATATCCTCCCGCATCTGGGCGGGTATGGCCATCTCAATATCGATCAATCCCTTTACTATGGAATAGTCCAGATCGGCAATGGCCTTTTTGGGGAAGGGGAACAATGTGATGGGCCGGATAAGCCCCAGCTTCACGCCCTTGGCCCGGAGGTCAAGCACAGCCTGCTTTGCGACCCTCGCGGAGGTCCCATAGGCCACGATGACCCACTCCGCATCCGCCACCATGAATTCCTCAACGCGGACATCGTTCTCCTCCCAGCGCTTAGTACGGGCTGCCGCCAGCTTGTTCTTGCCCTCCAGGCCCGGTTCCGGATAAATAGGCGTTATGAGGTGCCCGCCGCGGACCGTACCGTCGTTTCCGACTGTCCATGGCTTGCAGGGGGATTCGGGCAGTTCTTTCATGGGAGGGAGCTCCAGCTCTTCCATCATCGTACCAAGACAGCCGTCCATAAGGATAAGCACCGGGTTCCTGTCGCGCTCCGCGTACTCGGGAGCCACATACATCAGGTCAACTGCCTCCTGAATCGTACCCGGGGCGAATACGATCATCCTGAAGCCACCGTGGCCTGAGGCCTTGGTTGCCTGAAGGTAATCCATCTGCGCGGGCTGAATGGAGCCGAGGCCCGGCCCGCCCCGCTGCATGTTGACAATGACGGCGGGCAGCTCCGCACTTGAGAGATAGCTTATCCCTTCGCTTTTAAGGGAGATACCGGGGCTGGAGGAGCCGGTCATGGCACGGACGCCTGTACAGGCGGCGCCGTATACCATGTTGATCGCCGCAACCTCGCTCTCGGCCTGGATAAATACGCCGCCCACCTCCGGGAGCCTCCAGGAAAGGTACTCCGGCAACTCGCTCTGAGGCGTGATGGGATACCCGGAGAAGAAGCGTATGCCGGCTCTTATCGCGGCCTCCCCCAGGGCTTCGTTGCCTTTCATAAACTGTTTGGCCATTGGTTCAATCCACCTCCCGCAGAATATCTATTGCCGCCTCGGGACAAACAAGGGCGCAGCTTCCGCAGCCGATGCAGTTATCTGCGTCAACGACCGCGCTATAATGCCCTTTGTTGTTTCGGGCGTCACCGATACGGATCGCCCCCTTCGGACAGAACTTCATACAGAGACCGCAGCTTTTGCATAAGTTCGCCACAACGCTTGCTTTGTTCATTTCCTATCATCTCCTAACCAGTTCAGCCGCTGTACTGCTTGCTGTAATTTTTCTCTATACAGGAAATTATTTTTGTAATAAGGTCATTTGCGGGGGTGGGGATGCCCAGCTCCTTGCCATACTTTGAGATCGCTCCGTTTAGAGTGTCGATCTCCGTTTTCCTCTGATACATGAGCACATCCTGTGCCATGGAGGGATAATACTCCTCTATGCTGCTGCCGCTGGCATTTGCTCGAAGTTCGGCCATAAAGGTTGGCACGTCCTTTTTGCAGCCCTTGGCCGTTGCCACCGCACAGCATTCAGAGACGACCTGAATGGCAAGACCTGCACCGTTTGCGTCTTTCATTATGTCCTTGATCTTAATGCGCAGTATGGCGGAAAGGGGGTTGAAAGTGCAGTTTGTTATTATCTTCTGCCAGAAATAGGGGCGCACATCCTCCCAGAATTTACAGCTGCAGCCGCCGTCCGTGAAGAGTTTTTCCAGGTGCCTCCCTGCCTTTTCCGTAAGCGGGCTGTTTTCATAAGCGCCGAAGTTCATTTGCAGTCCCTCGTTCCCCGGAGAAGAGGTACACTCGCCGGGACTGTTCAACTCCGTGCCCAGAAAGCCAGAACCAAAAATAATGTGGTCGCCCGCCACGCGTTTGAGAAGCTTATCCTCATTGCCGAGGCCATTCATCAAAGATACCAGCACTGTATCCGGCCCTATGCAGGGCTCCGCGGTTTTTATGGCGTCGTCAAGCTGCATGGACTTGGTCATAAAAATTACGATATCCATGATGCCGATGTTCTCCGCGCTGCATGCTGTTTTGAAGCCTGTGAGATGATATTCTCCCTCAGGAGACACATGGAAAATCATGCCCTCTGCCGCGACCTTGTCCATGTGCTCTTTGTAGGGATCCACCAGGGTCATGTCCGCACCGCCTCTGCGCAGATACGAGGCAAAGACACTTCCTGCCGCGCCTGAACCTATCATTGCGATTTTCATTGGCTATTCCTCCCGATTTAATTTTCTGTTTTATTGTCCTCTGGCCACCATCGCCTGGAATGTGGCAGCGGTCCTGTCACAATAGTCCGCCCATTCATAGGGGTCTACAAAGGCATCTACCCTCCCGGCAAGAACAAGCTCACCTTTTTTCACTGTTTTGTTACAGTAAGTGTGACTGCCGAGACAGATCTCCACCGGAAACTCTCTGACCCGCTCAAGGCCGGGAACAAACTGCTCCCGGAGTTTTGGGTCCAGATCGTGCTGGGCATAGTATGCAAGCATCATGGAATTAATGCCTGCGCCGCCATGCATGCCACAGCGTTTTGCCTGCCCCAAATCGTCCACAGCATCGAAAAAGAAAGAGAAGGTTCCAGGGGAGTGCCCCGGGGTGGAGATGCAGAGCACATCCGTGTTTCCGAGATGTACGCTGTCCCCGTCCTCAAGCAGAACATCCGGATCAAAAAAACCGTCAAAGCAGGCACCCAGCGCCTCAGCAAAGGACAGATCATTTTTTCCCCGCACAATGTCCGCGTCCCCGGCGCCTATATAGGTTTTGGCTTCCGGGGCCAGATCCAGCAGCATTCTGGTTGCACCGGCATGGTCATAGTGTCCGTGGGTATGCAGGATAATTTTTATGTCCTCGGGCCTGTATCCCAACTCCCATATCGACTCCAAGGTTAAATAAAAGGTCTCTGGGAGTCCCGGGTCTATCATGATCAGCCCCTCTCCGCTGTCTATAATGTGGCATGAGGAGGGGATACTGCCTGCAAACTTCAGGTTGCCCCAGATCGAAAAGGGCTTTATACGCTGCTTCCAAACATTTTTCATATAATAAGCCCCTCTTTTTTGGCCTGGGCCCTCAGCTCATCCCTAAAGGCAGGATGGGCGATGGAGATAAGCTTTTCCGCCCTGACATCCAAAGGCTCGTTGCGGATATTGACACAGCCGTACTCCGTAACTACATAGTGCACATCCGAGCGAAGTGTCGTCACAGCACTGCCAAGGGGAAGACTGAGGGATATCTTGGAGAACATATTTCCGGCTTTGTCCGTTCTGACAGAGGGGAGGGCAATGAAGCTCATGCCGCCCTTGCTCCAATGGGCCCCGCGGACAAAATCTACCTGCCCCCCGGTGCCGCTGTACTGCTTCATACCGATGCTCTCAGCGCAGACCTGGCCCGTCAAATCAAGCTGAAGTGCGCCGTTTATGGACACCATATTGTCGTTACGGGCTATGATCCTCGGGTCGTTCACCCAAGAAAATGGCCGACTCTCAAAGGCGGGGTTGCCGTCCATCAGCTCATACATATGCCGGCTGCCAATGGCAAAGCCAAAAACGCTTTTTCCCGGACAAATATTTTTCCGGCTGTTTGTGACCGCTCCGCATTCAATTAAATCGACCATGGATTCGACGAACATTTCCGTATGTATGCCGAGTTCTTTCTTGTCCTTTAAAAAGCCGCCTACGGCGGTGCCAAGGCCGCCGATCCCCAATTGGATACAGGCCCCGTCGGGAACGCGTTCAGCAATAAAACCTGCGATCTTTGCTTCCTCCGGTGAGGGCGGGATCGGCTCAATTGACGGAATTTCCTCGCTTTTGTCCACGAGCATGTCAACCTTGTCTATTGGGAACATGCAGCCCACGCCTTTTACATATGGGAGTTTTTCGTTTATTTGCACGATAACCGTGCGGCAGGTATCGCACATTATCTCGTCCAGAGGGCAGGGCCCCAGGCTTATCATGCCGTTTTCGTCCGGCGGCGTTCCCGCCGAGAGGACAACGCTGGCTTTGTGATACTCCGTACGGTCTGGCGTTGTATCGGACAGGTGCACAGGCTGATAGGCTATTCTGGAGCCGGTCTTGATAAACGTCCTCTCCAAAGGGCCCCAGAAGAGGCTGCGAATATCGATCAGTCCGTTGTATTTTGCCATATAGGGCCTGACGGGCTTGAGAGCCATACCTAAGTCGATCCGTATGCCCCGGTGTCTCTCCGCTTCGCCGGAAAGGGCATCCAGCGTGGCATATGGGATCCCGGCAGCGATTGAGCAGCAAAGAATGTCTCCGGGCTCGATACGCTTTGCGGCTTCCTCCGGGCTTACGATCTTGTCCTTATATTTTTCGCGCCAATTCATATAATCCTCCCAGCAGCTTGTGCACTATACACCAAATTCTGTCTAAACTTCCACTACTATTGTCAAATAAGTATAAATTCTTTGGGCCTGATGTGTCAAAATAAACTCTTTTGCCCTGTTTTCGGGCACATATGCTCATTGGAAAGAACTTGGAAAGCGGCATTTCAGACTTTGCGCATTTTATTCTGAGCCTTTTACATCTTTTGATCCGCCCGGCAGATAATTAAAATTATCGTCACATACA
>DBGBEC010000103.1:0-7491 GCA_048477415.1 Candidatus Limivicinus sp.
GCGGCGGTGACAGCGGCTGAAAAATCGGTGTCAAAGCCCTCTTTTTCCATGGCCTTTATCTCTATCGTGCCGAGCCCGGCGGCGTCCGCCACGGCGGAGCCGCTCATTCCGGCAAAAACTATGCTGGCCAGAACATTGGCGTGGCCCAGGCCGCCCGGTATCCAGCCGATCAGGGTATTGCAGAATTTGAAGATCCGGGTGGTGATGGACCCGGTATTCATGAGCTTTCCCGCCAGGAGGAAGAAGGGAATGGCCAGAAGCGTGAAGTTGTTCGCGGAAAACGCAAGCTTTGTGGCCACCATGTCCAGGGGGACGTTGGCAAAGCCCCTGGTTATGACCAGCACCAGCAGGGAGACCAGCCCGATAGCGTACGGCGCGCCGAAGCCCAGCAGGAACAGCAGGATGAGCCCCAGCAGGAACACAGCGATGATCATGCGCCGCCCTCCTTCCCCTTAGCGCCCAGCATGGCCCGGACATGGCCGGACATGTGGTAGCACTGGTACACTATCATCAGCGGCAGGCTGATGATAAGCGGGTAATAAAATATCTTCATTGACACAGAGGGCAGCGAGCCCAGGCTGCTGTTGGTGCTCTGGAGCGCGATGACGCTTCCGATGATAACAAGAACGTTGAACAATATCGACAGCGCCGAGACCACCAGCTCCCACAGGGCATAGAGCCTGGGAGGCAGTTTTTCGATGAGCATGGTGGTCCTGATCTCGCCGTTTTCACGTTCAACAAGGATCAGACCGAAAAATACGATATAGATAAAAAGGGCCCGCATCAGCTCCTCGGTCCAGGGCACGGATATTTTTATCACGAACCGGAAAAGGACCTGTAGTATCCCCAAAACGGCGACCATCGCCACGGACACAACAGACAAAGTCGTCCCGACGCCTTTTATGGCCCTGTCAACTCTCTGCCACAAAATCATTCCCTCTCTTTCCTGAACTACGTCACATCCATAAGCCGGCTTTTTGAGGCTCCCCCTGGCTATGCTTCCGGGGAGCCCCCGATACAGGCTCAGCCTGTTACACCAAGCTGCTCATAGACCGCGGCCTTTGCCTCGGGCGCGAGCGTGTCGGCGCATTCCATAATGCTGTCCATGGCGGCCTCCTTCCAGAGCTCGGTGTCCACCTCGACGATGGTGTGGCCCTCGGCGGTCATTTTTTCGATCACCGCATCCTGACGGGCCATAAGGTCGTCGTTGCATTCCTTCAGAGCCTGGGCGGCACATTCGTCAAAGGCTTTCTGATACTCCTCGGGCAGGCTGTCATAGAACTCGCAGTTCACGGTCCAGGTATAGAAGGTGTTGATATGGCTGGTCAGCATGGTATGTGACTGGACCTCGCACAGGCCCGCGTCATAGTAGGTCTCGATGGGATTCTCCTGGGCGTCTACGACGTTGGTCTGAAGGGCGGTGAATATCTCGGACCAGTTTACGGGGGTGGTCATCGCCCCAAGGGCGGACCACACCTTAAGATAGAAGGTGGTCTCGGGAACACGGAGCTTTACCCCTTCAAGGTCGGCGGGAGTGTTTATGGCGGTGTTCGCCGTGAGCTGGCGGGGGGCCCTGTATTCCCGGCCAACTATGTACATGTTCCCGTTCTCCTTGACGATGGGGTCAACTATATCCGCGATGGATTCCCAGTAGGCCACGGCAGAGTCAATATCGCTGAAGACGAAGGGGATGGAGGTGGCGTTATAGTCCTGGAGGAGCTGGCTGAGAAACACGTCGCCGAAGAGGACGAACTGGACCTCGTTGGTCTTGATCTGGCTCAGGTTTTCCTGCTCGGTGCCCAGGGAAGCGCCGGCAAACACCTTTACCTGGACATGTCCGTCGGTGCGCTCGTCAAGAAGCTCGGCAAAGCGCTGGACGGTCTTGTCTTCAATGCCGCCGGCAGTCGTATGCAGCGCGGCCACGCATTCATAGACGGTACCGTCTGCCGGGCTCTCGCCGGAGCCGTCGGCGGGGACGTCTGTGGCGGCGGGGGCCCCGGTCTGGCCGCAGGCGCAGAGGGCAAAGGCCATGGTCAGGGCCAGGATGATTGCAAGTGTGCTTTTAAAAATGTTTTTCATTTTTTCTCCCTTTCATTTTGCTGTTATTTTTCAGGGCTGCCGCCCTTGAATACCGTTATTTATCAAAGCTCAGAAGGATCTTCACCGCGAATTCCCTCTTTTCGTCCAGGAGCCGGAACGCACTGCCGGCCTCATCCGCGGACATCGTATGGGTGATGATCCCGCGTATAATGTCCCCATGACTTTTCAGAAAAGCCACGGCGCTTTCAAAATCCTCCATCGTATAGTTGAACGAGCCCAGGATGTTGAGCTCCTTGAAAACTATGGGATAAGTGACGAAGGAGCTCTCTTCCGTTATCATCGCCACAAACATGACCGTCCCGCCGGGCTTTGTCATTTCCATTGCCTGGCCCATTATATCCGGGCCTCCCGCCGCGACGATGACAGTCCCGCAGCCTCTGGGCCCAAAATGCTCTTTCACCCTGGCCACGGCGTCCTCCCGGGCGGCGTTCACCCCGGCGGCGGCGCCCAGCTTCCCGGCAAGGGCCAGGTTCTCGTCGGCTATGTCGGTGATCAGGATATTCCTGAACCCATAGGAGGGCGCGATAATGAGCAGCAGCAGGCCGATCGTCCCCGCGCCGATTATCACAAGGTCCTCATTGTGTCCCCGGGGGATACGGGACATAAGGTGGGTGGCCACCGCCATGGGCTCGGAAAGGGCGCCCAGGTCCAGCGGCAGCTCCCCCAGGGGGCAGATAACAGAGGCCGGGGCGGCAAAATAGTCGGCAAAGGTGCCAAGCCCCCGCCAGCCCGGGGTGGAGGGCATGATACGGTGCTCGCACAAATGGGCGCGGCCATTCACACAGTCCGGACAGACGCCGCAGTTTATCTGCGGCATTACCGCCACCGGCTGGCCTATGCTGAGACCGGATACCGCCCCGCCAAGCTTCGCTATCCTGCCGGACATCTCATGGCCGAGCATGACGGGGGGCCTGCGGAAAGCGTGCTTTCCGCGGTAGGCGTGGAGGTCAGAGCCGCAGATACCCCCATAGGACAGCTTTATCAGCACTTCATCTTCGCTTATTTCGGGAAGGGGA
This sequence comes from Candidatus Limivicinus sp., assembly GCA_048477415.1. Taxonomy (GTDB): domain Bacteria; phylum Bacillota; class Clostridia; order Oscillospirales; family Oscillospiraceae; genus Limivicinus. The sequence continues at coordinate 3,117 of DBGBEC010000103.1, forward strand.
ATGTCCCGGAGCTGTATTGAATAGGGCTTGTCCGCGTAAATTGCTCTCATCGCCTGTTCTCCTCATCTCTCAACAAGATACTACATACTACATCCTTTGAATGGCAAATCAATGTTATCACAAGCGCCAAGCCATGTAAATTGGTACTTATGCCAATAATAGCCGGGGCGTATTGAGCAATTTTGCCAAAGTGTTTTCGATATTCGCGGCGCAAGGCCTTGTTTTTTTCCACATTAGACAAAAGCTCCCCGGTCTCGACCTGTTTCCGGAGAAATAGCAGCAGAAGAGACCGGCCGTTTGGCCGGTCTCTTCTGATAGACTGTTATGGCTTGCGGAAGGGTGATACAGGGCGGCAAGGGCTGGGTGTCTCGTGTCTCAGGCTGGCAATTCTCCCCGTATCCCCAAATCAAAGCCCAGCGGAGCGGGTTTGATTTGGATAAGGAAGAAGGAGCCGACGGATATGCAGCTTGGGGCAACACCGCAAGCGGAATGCAGTCGGCTTCTTCTGACGCCGCCGCAACTCCCTCAGTCAGCCTGCGGCTGACAGCTCCCTCGAAGAGGGAGCCCAGGAGACCCCGTATCCCCAAATCAAAGCCCAGCGAAGCGGGTTTGATTTGGATAAGGAAGAAGGAGCCAACGGATATGGAGCTTGGGGCAACGCCGCAAGCGGAATGGAGTGGGCTTCTTCTGACGCCGCCGCAGCTCCCTCAGTCAGCTTCGCCGACAGCTCCCTCGGGGAGGGAGCCCAGGGACTCCTCCGGTTCCGGTTTTTGGCGGAAGCGCTCCCAGAAGATATAGTGGTCGAGGACGGCCTTTTCTATGCCGGACTTGCGGCCCTGGGCAATGATATCGTACATCTGGCGGTGGAGGTGGATGTACATGTCGATGGCTCCGGCCTCTATCACCTCGGCGGTGGTCTCTTCCCGGCTGGGCACGGTTATGCGGTTTATATACTCGGCCAGGGTCTTCAGCTGGGGGTTCTCCGTCAGCTCTGTTATCACGTTGTGAAAGGCGCAGTCGGCCTCGGTTATCTCCTTCACGTCCCTCTTCTCCCGCTCCACCGCCTGTTCCAGGCTGAGCAGGGCCTTTTTCAGGGGCTCCAGAGTTTTCTCGTCGGGGGCCTTTTCCATGAGGACATAGAGGGTGCCAATGTCGATCGCACGGCGCAGCTCAACGAAATTTTCCCATTTGTTGTGCTGAAAGATCAGGCTGTAGAGCACCGGGGAGAGCATTTTCGGCTCAAAACGGTCCACCACGAAGGTGCCCTCCGCCCGTTTTATATGCACCACGCCGTAGGCCTCAAGCTGCTTTATGGCCTCGCGCACAGAGTTGCGGCTGGCCCCCAGGTTGTGGCAGAGCTCCGCCTCGGTGGGCAGCTTGTCCCCCGGCTTCAGATTTTCTTTTATGAGCTGGTCTATGATCCAGTCCTTCACTGTTTCCACCACTGAGGAGCTTTTGATATTGGGGTATTCGAGAGCCCTTGTTTTTTCCATGTCCTTCTCCTGCTACGCTGTAAATTAGTTTGTTTGTTTTATTTTATCCACTTTTTCACAGCCTGTCAAGCTATGGCGAGGGGGACCGGGAGCGTTTTTATACAGCGTAGCCCATAAGCCGGGGCAGCCAGGTCACAAGGCCCGGGAAATAGGCGATCAGGAAGGTGAAGAGCAGCAGGCCCAGCATCCAGGGCAGCATTGCCCGGGCCAGCCTGAGCATGGGCATGTCCAAAAGCCGGGCTGTGATGAAGGTGGTCATGCCATAGGGCGGGGTCAGGGCCCCGAGAGTCAGGGCAACTAACTGTAAAATGCCGAAATGGATGAGGCTTATGTCAAAGAGCTCCAGCACGCCTAAGAGCATAGGCGTAACGATGACGGTTATCACCGCCCCGTCCATCAGCATACCCAGAAACACGATGAGAGCCACCACCAGGAAAATGAACAGGGCCCGGCTGTCAACATAGGCGAGGATGAGGCCCACCAGCTCCTGGGGGAGCTTTGTGCGGACGATGACCTGGCCGAACATGGTGGCCACGGCCAGCACGCCGCCTATCACCGTCACGTCCATGGCCGTCTCCTTGAAGATGGCCCAAAGCCGCCTCAGGTCCACCAGCCTGTACACGAAGACTGTGAGCACGGTGCAGTACAGGACCACTATGGCCGCGGCCTCGGTGGCGGTGAAGACGCCGCTGTATATGCCCAGCAGCAGGATGACCGGGGCCATCAGGGACAAAAAGGCCTCGCGGAAGGACTTCCACAGCTCTTTCAGTGTGGGCACCGGGTCCCTGGCATAGCGGCGCATATGGGCAAAGACCTGGATCATCACCATCATGACCAGGGCCCAGGCCACCCCGGCGGTGAGCCCGGTCATGAACATGCCCATGATCGAGGCGCCGGTGATGGACACATAGATGACCACATTGAGACTGGGCGGGATAAGGGGCGAGAGGATGGCGGAGGCGGCGGTGACGCTGCCGGTGAACTCGTCCTCATAGCCGTTTTCGCGCATGGCCTTTATCTCGATGGCCCCCAGCCCCCCGGCGTCGGCGGTGGAGGTGCCGGACATGCCGCCGAAGACCATGCTTGCCAGCACGTTGACCATGGCCATGCCGCCGGGCATCCAGCCCACTATTTTCCGGGCGAAATTGAAGATCCTGGTGGTTATGCCGCCCTCGTTCATAAGCTTGCCGGTGAAGAGGAACATGGGCAGGGCCAGAAGCGTAAAGCTGTTGAGGGCGCTTATAGTGCCCAGGGACACGGAGACCAGCTTGAAGCCGCCCCGGGTCAGGGCGAGGGTGAGCATGGAGGCCAGGCCCATGGCCGGGATGACCGGTATACTAAGCAGCATGAGGATGACCATCAGGCCAAAGCAGTATATCCCCGTCATGACGACAGCGCCTCCCCTCTGTTTTCCCTCAGCAGCAGGAGGATATCCCTGGCGGCGCTGAGGAAGGTATTGAGCGTGGACAGGGCCAGGCCCGCAAAGATCAGATAGTACAGCCAGCAGATCTTTATCTGGGTGAAGGCCTCAAAGCTCTGGTTGTTGCCATAGGCCCGGTTGGCCGCCTGGAGCACGCCCCAGGCGATGACCGCCCAGAACACACCCATGAGCAGCTTTGTAAATATCTGGTACCAGGCCCGGGGCCTCAGCCGGAGCCGGTCTGTAAGTATGGTGATGACCAGGTGCAGCCCCCTGTCCGTGGCGGCGGCCAGGCCGTAGAACACCGTTACCATAAAGGCGTATCTGGCGATCTCGCTCGTCCAGGTGGCGGTCACGGCAAGGAGCCTGAGCAGGACCTGGAGCGCCAGGCAGAGGGTGGTGACTACAAGGCCCCCGGCGCTTATGGCGGTGCTGAGGCGGCTTATCCCGGCGGTGCTTTTCTCTAAAAATCTCAGGGCAGGACCCTCCCTTCTTCGGATGCGTTGGCGGCGGCGCTCAGTCGGCGTAGGACATCACTTCCTCGTAGCTTGCGCCGGTCCAGGTGCTCTCGAAGAGCTCCTTGAGCACTGGCTCCATTTTGGTCACTATCTCCTGCCGGACGGCGGGGTCAAGGACGGTGTATTCAAGGCCCGCGTCTATCAGGGCCAGTCTGGCCTCCTCCATGGACTGGTCACGCAGCTCGTCAAAGCGGGCGAAGCTTGAATCGAACTCCTCCTGGATAAGCTGGCGGTACTCCTCGGGCAGGCTGTTCCAGGTCTCGGCGCAGGCGTATACGCAGGTGATATCCGCCTCGTGGTTGGTCTCGGTCAGGTATCCGGCCAGTTCCTGGAGGCCGGTGTCGTAAAACTGCTGATAGGTATGGCCCACGGTGTCTATGACTCCGGTCTGAAGAGAGGGGATGACCTCGCCCCAGGGCATTATGTTCACGTTCACGCCGATAGCCTTCCAAAGCTCCACCGCGGCGGGGTTGGAGGATATCCTGAGCTGGAGGCCGCTGAAGTCCTCAAGGCTCTTTATGGGCTTTGTGGAGATGAGATTGTGCTGCCCAAGCAGGGTGGCGCAGAGCTGCCGTGTGTTATAGTCCCGCTCCATGACCTGCTGATAGCGCTGGCCGATCTCGCTGTTCCATACGGCCCAGAAATGGTCCATGTCCCGCATCCACCAGTAGCCCGTCAGAAAGGCATAGTCATTGATGACCACCTTGGCCATTATGCCGGTGTTCAGAAAATCCAGTTCCCCATTCTGCATTTGGCTGTACATCTCCGCGTCGCTGCCCAGGGTGCTGTCGGGGAAGAAGTCTATCACCACCTTGCCCCCGCTGCGCTCTTCGATGTTCTCGCAGGCCTGGGCGATGAGGGGGGTGATAAGGGCGCTGCTGGTCATGGTGGAGCCCATGGTGAGGTAATAGCTCTCACCCTCGGGGGCGGCGGTCTCCGGGGCC
>DBGBEC010000104.1:0-16627 GCA_048477415.1 Candidatus Limivicinus sp.
GTAAATGATATATTTGGAAAGCGGCCCGATATGAAAGCTGTCTGAAAGTCTGAAAGAAAGTGCAAAAAAGTTCTGCAAATTGCCATGTCGAGCAATTTGCAGAACTTTTTGTCCCTGTAAATTTATAAAGACCTGGAGCCATCGGAAGCTATGCTTTCCCGGGAGCCGAAAACCGTGTGTTTTGGGCTCCCGGCTTTGCCGGAGGCTCAGCTCTGGGATATCTCGCCCTCCCGGTAGGCTTCCAGCAGGGCTTGCAGGGCCTGGATGCGGGCGGAGAGACGGGCTCCGCCGTCTGTGTCGGCGATGTAGCGGCGCTGGGGGAAGGTCTCCACCGGGGTGGAGTTGGACTCGATATCCGCGTTCTCCGCCAGGACCCGGGCCACCCCGTCAAAGGGCCGGTGAGCCTTCAGCCGCAGGCCGTGGGAGTTGTAGATGAGGGTATACCCGGCCAGACCTGTGGTGGACTGATATGCCTTGCAGAAGCCGCCGTCGATTATGAAAAGCCGCCCGCCGGCCTTTACCGGACTCTCTCCCTTTTTGGCTTTTACGGGGGTGTGACCGTTTATTATCCGGCCCCGCTCTCCGTCCAGACCGAACTCCTCTAAGATCATGGCGACGGTCTTCTCGCTCTCCCAGAAGCGGAAATAGGGGTTTTTGGGCTCTTCCCAGGTGCTCTTGTCGTCTACAAAGCTGCGCTCAAAGGTGTGGAAAGTCCGGCCGGAGAAGGGGCTGTTATTGCCGCACCAGAGATACCACATCATGTCCAGGGCGCTCTCGTCCCGGCGGACCCAGGCGGCGCTCACGGCCTGATCGGCGTGGTCCATGAGGGCCTTTCCGGAATACCAGGTGCCCCCGTGGCGCACCCGGGCAAAGTCCCCCTCTTCCGTCAGGGGCATGCAGCCGTGATAGAGCAGGTTCCCGTTCCAGCAGAGGCAGGTGCTGCCCTTCTTATATATGAAATCGATATGCCGCCTTAAGGCTCCGCTCTCTCTGAAGGCTGAGACATATTCCTCGACCAGCCGAGCCTCCTCCGGGCTGAGCTTTCCGGGCTCCTGCGGGTCCACAGTGGGAAAACGCCGGGTGTTCAGCGGGTAGACGCCGCTCTCAAGCTCCACGGTCATATCCTGCCAGTTTACCCGCTCCAGCATGAGGCGGCTGTCCATCTCATAGCCGGGGTGCCGCTTTATCACTTGGCCCTCTAACTTTGTGCCCAGCACCGCCACAGCGTGGCGCAGGGTGCCGGTCTGGGCGTCGCCGTAGACCTCGAGGGCAAAGTCGCTCAGGGGCCGGAGGGATATGCCGTAGCTCCGCTCCAGGGTGGCCTCGTTGCCATAGTCCAGGCTTATACGCAGGACCGTGGCGATGCAGGCGGCGCTGCCCGCGGCGGCCCCCATCCAGAGTATGTCGTGGTTTCCCCACTGAATGTCCAGGTTCGGGTGCTCCATAAGCCTTTCCACTATCCCCGCCGGGTCCGGGCCCCGGTCAAAGATATCGCCCACCACATGGAGCCGCTCCACAGCCAGGGCCTTTATCAGGCTCGCCAGGGCGCTCAGCACGCTCTCCGCCGCCCCGGTCTCCACAATGGCGGAGATTATGGCATCGTGATAGCGGAATTGGTTTTCCTCCTCGTCACGCTGGATGTGAAGAAGCTCGTCCAGGACGAATTCCCAGCCCCGGGGCATGAGCCGGCGCACGTAGCCCCTTGTATACTTGCTGGACAGCAGCTCCGCCAGCCGGCGCAGCCGCTCTAACATATCCCGCAGGGCGGGGCCGCTGAGCTCCCCCCGCTCCCGCAGAAGCTCCAGCTCCTCCCGGGGATAGTATATCAGCGAACAGAGGGCGTGGCAGCGCTCCTCGCCTATCTCCCGTGAGTAGAGCCGCTGCACCTTCTCAAGAATGACCCCGGAGCAGTTGTTTAGTATATGGCTCACCGCGCCATACTCACCGTGAAGATCGCTTATGAAATGCTCCGTGCCCTTGGGCAGAGCCAATATTGCCTTCAAATTTATAAGCTCTGAGCACACAGCCGCCTCGTTGGGATACTTTTCGGCCAGCAGCTCAAGATATTCTCTTCCAAACTCCAAAAAAACGCCTCCTCATTGATGGTATCATACCCAGATTTTAACATGTGCCTCAGGGCTTTACAATTAAGATTAGGTAAATTTTATGTACGGAGGGAGTTAGACGCGGTTACGGCTTGCGTAAGGGTTATATAGAACGGCAGGGGATAGAAGCCTCGTGTTTCAAGCTGGTGCTTATCCGGCTACAGGTGCAACTCCCTCAGTCAGCTTCGCTGACAGCTCCCTCGAAGAGGGAGCCCAGGGGGCGAGGGGATAAAAAAACTTACCGCGACGATCGCGGTAAGCTTTTTCATCTGCTTGCGTCTAACGGGGCTTTGAGTATTGGCTGGGGAGGGGGTCATAGGTGGGTGTCCCGTTTTATTTTGTCATAGTGTTTGAGCAGGAAGGGCTCAATGGCGGCGGTCAGCTTCATGTCCAGGTTGAAAAAGTACACGGTGAAGGTCAGGATGAAGAAGCCGAGGGCCGCGAGAAACAGTCCTGAAAAGAATTTAGAGAGCTTTGACATGTTTTCCTCCTTTTATCATCACCAGGATTCCTCATCGGTGAGTATCTCGAGAGAGGGATCCAAGGGCTCCTCGCCCATGACGGCCCGCATATAGGTGTTCACCTGCTCGCGCACGCCCTGGCGGGAGATCACCCGGGGATCGAACAGGTCGTGAGTGACCCAGACCAGGTGTATGCCCCGTTCACGGGCCTTTTCCTCGAACTGGCCGTGCATGCCGTCCAGGGCCTTGCAGCTCATATGCTCCCAGAGAATGACCATGTCCGCGTTGAACTCCTCGCAGAACTCCCACAGCTCATCCAGCAGCACCTTATAGCCGCCGTGGGTGCGGTTGCGCATTATCATGTTCTCGGTGAGCCAGGCGATGTCGTATATGGCCTGCTCCCGGCCCTCGGCGGTGTTCTCCTCGGCTAAGGTCCTGGTGGAGACCATGGAGAGCATATCCGTCAGGGGCACTATGCCCCAGCAGTTGAGCAGCCACAGCAGGAAGTCCATGTAGAAATGGGACTGGACCCCCCAGACAATGGCCCGGTGCCGGTATTCTCGGGCGGCCCGTTTCTTGGCCGCATAGGCCTTTTGGGCGAGCTTGCTGATCTTCCTGTCCGCTTTCTCGAAGGCGGGGAGCTTGCCGCAGATGGCCATGTAGTTGGTCTCGGTGTAGAGGGCCAGGTTAGAGCCGAAGACCTGGGGATAATCGGTTTTGTTCATCTCAAGCCATTCCAGGCGGCATTTGGTGGCATAGTTCACCCGCTTGGCGCACTCGAAATAATAGCTCCAGTCCCATTGGGCGCCGGTGTGGCGCTGGATGAAGTCGATGGCGTTGCGTATCTCCTGGGCGGCGTAGTCCTGCACGTCGTCCTCCCGGTGGCGCAGGGGAGTGGCAAGCTGGAAGCAGGGGATGCCGTCCTCTAACTCCAGGCGCTTGGATATGACACCGTTGCCAAGAAGGGAGCCGTCGCAGGTGGTGTTGCACTGGACGGCGCAGGCCCCAAGCACGGGGGCGTCGTCGTCGATGGAGACGCCGGCCTCTGCCTCGGGCATGGGGCAGACGTCGCCGGCCAGGCCGAATTCCTGGGCCACGTCGATATAATGGCACACGGCCCTCTGGTTCAGCAGCACGGGGATATAGGTGGACACCGTCTCCCGGCTCAGCCCTTTCAGTCCGGGGAAGCCCATCATGACGGCCGTCATCTCGTTCTCGTCCACCAGGACCACTTTTTTGGAAAATTCCTTATCGTTTCCAATGCGGCGGTCGCCCCGGAAAAGATTGTCCAGCAGCTTTGCTACGTCCTCTACCACCAGGTCCTGCTCTGTGTGGCAGATACGCAGATACTCGCCCCGGAGGCCCTGGGTGTGTCTGTCCACCATCATGGGCACAGCCAGATAGTTCGCCATCCAGCGATAGCGGAACATCGCCTTTATATTCCTGGGCTTTATGATGAATTTGCCAAGGGTGAGCATTATGCCCAGCCACCTGTAATAGTCATAGAGCGTATCAGCCAGGCCGCGCCATTCCCGGCGTTTTCTGACCCTGCCTGTGGTATACAGGTCGCCCAATCTCTCAGCGCCGATCTCTTTAGCCATTTTTCTCGCCTCCCTGAATCTTCTTTATCTCCATGCTCTCCACGAAGGCCTGGACCCGGGTGCGCATCTGGCCGGAGCCCGCGATGTTGTAGGGCCTGTCGACGGACAGCACCGGATAGCCGTAGTCCTCCCGCAGCACATGGGAACCGATCATCCGCTCATAGGCCCAGGGGTCGCAGAACTTCACCTGCTCGTATATTATGCCGTCTGCCTTGTACTCCTTGGCCAGGGCGTTCACATAGGCACGGCGGCCCAGCATTTTCTCCATGTTCATGTATCTGGGGCACTGGCTGGCGCGCATATAGTGGCGGCAGACCTGGGTCAGGGCGGGCTCCCGGTCGTTCAGCTCGATGGGGTCTCTGCCGGGGAAGGAGCCATAGCAGAACCTGTCCGCGCAGACATAGGCGCCGGTGTCTTCTATAAGCTTTATGAAGTCCACGTCGTCTATCTCGGAGCCCACGACCAGGACGCGGGCCCTGTAGCGGCCCGGCTCATCCGGCTCTCTGCTCTTCAGCTCCTCCAGCGTCTCTTCCAGCTTGTCGATGATGAGCCGTTTGGGGGCGGCGTAGCTGGCCAGGGTGATAATGTGAAACTCGTATCCGCTGATCCTGGGCTGCTCTTCCATTCTGAAGCGGCCTATCTCCCGGATGAGCCGACAGACCTGGTTGTGCTCCTCCACCGCCTTGCGTATGGCCGTCTCGCTGGTGCTGATGCCGAAGCGCTGGTACAGGGGGTCAAGGATATGGTTTTTGCACTGAAGGGTGTAGAGATCCAGACCGTTCTGGTCGCATTTCATGGGGATCTCCATATACTCGTAAAAGAAATTTTCCTTCTTGTTGGTTTTCAGCAGCTCCATGTTCTCCACGCAGCGATTCATCATGGTGCAGCCGTCCGGGGAGATGATGCAGTCGGCAAAGCCGAAGCCGCCCTCGATGGCCCGCTCCAGCAGCGCCCGTGAATATTCGCAGAGAAAGCTCGTGAGATAATAGGTGCCCATCTCCATGGAGCCGGTGCGGGGCGCCCGAAGCCGGACAGAGAAGGAGCCACCCAGATTCAAAAGCGGCTCCGGCACATTCTCGCACACATAGCCCACGCAGATATCGCCCTCGCTCTGGGCCTGGGCGATAAGCTCGTTATTGGCGTCCTGCAAAAGCTTTTCAAAATAGATAAGGTGCTTCAGGTCTTTCATGTACATCCTCCTATAAAATGCCGCGCAAAAGCGCTGGGGAGAATTTCGGTCCGTGGGAGCCGCCCCCAGGCCCCCTGCATACGGGGCGGCGCTATGCCCGGGCCAAGGTATGGGCGGCTCGTTTTAAGATCTTCATTGGGTGGCTGCCGGCGCTGCTTGTAAACGATCCCTCGGTCAGCTTCGCCCTTGCCTCCCTCCTCGAGGGAGGTGGCGCGGCGCAAGCCGTGCCGGAGGGAGTTTTGACGCGGTTATGGCTTGCGAAAGGGTGATATAGCGCGGCAAGGGAGCGAAGCCTCGTATCTCGCGCTGGCAGTCACCCAGCTTCTGCCGCAACTACCTCAGTCAGCTTCGCTGACAGCTCCCTCGAAGAGGGAGCCACCCCGTATCCCCAAATCAAAGCCCAGCGAAAGCGGGTTTGATTTGGCTAAGGAAGAGGGAAGGTACGGATATGGAGCTTGGGGCGACAGCCACAAGCGGAATGCAGTTCCTTTCCTCTGACGCCGCGGCTAATACGCTTCGATCTGTTTGATGTTCATCTCGTTGCCCTGCTGTAGCCAGGTCTCGCCGCTGCCGCAGTAGGGGCAGGTTTTGCCGTGCTTCACAGTGGGATAGGTCTTTTTGCAATTGTCGCACCAGGTGAGGGCGGGAATAGTTTCGCACAGGAGCTTTGAGCCCTTTATCAGAGGGGTCTTCCCGGCGTACCAGTTCCAGCAGTCCACAAGATAGTCCGGCACTATCCCCGACACCTCGCCAAATTCCAGGGTGACGGAGTTGATAAGGCTTATGTCGTTTTGCTGGGCTATCTCCTCAACCTGTTTTATAACATAGGTCACTATACTCAGTTCGTGCATGCTTTTCCCGCCTTTGCTTTTGACGCCCCGGTTTACTTCCCGGACATTTTATTCTTTATTATCTTGACCTGGCGCTTGGCGGCATAGGGCAGTATCTCCTTGAATTTGTCCTCCGCGGGCACCATGTGGGAGCACTCGGGCCGCACACGCTTCAGGTGTATGGCGTCGAACTCGCACTTGGTGGTGCAGATACCGCAGCCTATGCACTTGTTGGGATCCACTACGCTCCGGCCGCAGCCCAGGCAGCGGGAGGCCTCGGCCTTTATCTGCTCCTCGGTGAAGGTCAGACGCTCGTCGCTCATGGTCTTCACCCGGGCCTTGTCTATGCCGGGCTCGCTGCGGCGGGGCTTTTTATAGCTGTCCGCGGACAGGACCACCTTGGCCTTGTCAAGCTCCTTGAACTGGCGAAGGTTTCTGTGTATGGTCAGGGACTGGCCCTCGTTCACGAAGCGGTGGATGGACACGGCGCCCTCCCGGCCTGTGGCGATGGCGTCGATGGTGTACATGGGTCCGGTGGCGCAGTCGCCGCCAACAAAGATGTCGCTCTCGGCGGTCTGGAAAGTGACCTTGTCGCAGGGGATCAGGCGCCCGTCGGCAGTCTCGGCCCTGGTGTCGGCCAGAACGGCGCCGTAGTCGGAGCTCTGGCCGATGGCCACGAGCACGTTGGAGCAGGGGACGGTGACGGTCTCACTCTCGTCATATACCGGGGCGAACTGGCCCTGAACGTTCCTTACGGAGACGCAGCGCATGAACTCCACCCCCGTGACCTTGCCGTTCTTGCCCAGGATGCGCCTGGGGCCCCAGGAATTGTTTATAAGTACCCCATCCTCGATACCGGCGTTCTTCTCGTCGGGCACGGTGGGCATCTCCTCGTCCTTTTCAAGGCAGTAGAGCTTTACGGAGCCCTTGCCCAGACGCAGGGCGGTACGGGCCACGTCGATAGCCGCGTTGCCGCCGCCTATGACCACAGTATCCCCCTTGAGCGCGCTTATCTCGCCCTTGTTCACGGCCCGGAGCAGGTCCAGCCCGCCGATAACGCCCTCAAGCTCCTCGCCCTCGATGTTGAGCTTTATGGCCTTCTGAAGGCCGACGGCCAGGTAAAAGGCCTGGTAGCCCTGGTCCCTGAGCTGCTGGATGGTGACGTCCCGGCCCACTTCCACTCCGCAGCGGAACTCCACGCCCATCTCCTTGAGCACGTCTATCTCGGAGCGGACGATCTCTTTATCCACGCGGAAATTGGGAATGCCGTTCACCAGCATGCCGCCGGGGACGGGCTCCCGCTCAAACACGGTGGGGGTATAGCCCTCGATAGCCAGGAAGTAGGCGCAGGCCATGCCGGCGGGGCCGCCGCCGATGATGGCGATCTTCTGGTCGAAGGGGGCGTGGGTGCAGGAGTTCATGGGCGGAATATAGCGGTGCTCCGCCTTCATATCCTGCTCAGCGATGAATTTCTTTATCTCGTCTATGGAGAGAGCCTGGTCCACGGTGCCCCGGGTGCAGGCGTCCTCGCAGTATTTCCGGCAGATGGAGCCGCAGACGGCGGGGAAGGGGTTATCCTTCTTTATGAGCTTCAGCGCGTCTTTATAACGGCCCTCGCTGGCCATTTTGATATAGCCCTGTACGGCGATGTGGGCGGGGCAGGCCACCTTGCAGGGGGCTGTGCCCGTGGGATAGGTCTGGATGGAGCCTATTTCGTTGCGGTAGTTCTTGCTCCAGTGGCTCTCGCCCCACTGCTTCTCATCAGGCAGCTCGTGCCGGGGGTACTGTATGGGCCCCTCGCTGGTGCAGAGCTTCTGGCCCAGGCGCACGGCCCCGGAGGGGCAGGTCTCCACGCACTTGCCGCAGGCCACGCACTTTTCCCCGTCGCTCTCCGCCACATAGGCCGAGCGGGAGAGGTTCGGAGTGTTGAAAAGCTGGGAGGTGCGCAGGGCATTGCAGACGCCCACAGCGCAGTTGCAGAGGCCGAATATCTTGTTTTCACCGTCAATGTTGGTTATCTGGTGGACATAGCCCCGGTCCTCCGCCTTCTGGAGGATCTCCATGGCCTCTTCGTATGTAATGTCCCGGCCCTTTCCGGTCTCACGGCAATAGTCGGCAAAGTCGCCCACGCCTATGCACCACTCGGCCTCCACGTCGCCGGAGCCCTCGTTCCTGATGCGCTGCTGCTTGCGGCAGCTGCACACGGCAACGCCGATATGCCCCTCATACTTTTTCAGCCAGTGGGAGATATGCTCGATATCTATTGAGCCGCTCTCGGCGGGGATGGCCTTTTCCACGGGGATGACATGCATTCCAATGCCCGCGCCGCCGGGGGGCACCAGCTCTGTGATGCCGGCCAGAGGCAGATAGGCCATGCGCTCGAAAAAGTTCGCGATAACAGGCTGCTCATCGCACATATCCGGATGAATCACCATCAGCTCCGCGCTGCCGGGGACGAACATATCCAGTACCCAGCGCTGCTCGTGGTTGGGGTTCTTCCCGTCCAGATTCTCCCAGTGGAATTCTACAAGGCCCGTGTCGCATATCGCGGTGAGAGTTTTCTCAAGCCGCTCCTTATCCATGCCGGTCCGCTTCTGAAGCACCTCGAAGGTGCAGGGCTTGCGCTTTTTCATAACCAGGGCCAGGTCCAGCACGTCATCCGCCACTGCCCTGCCATATTTGTCCTCCGCGAACTTCAGGGCCGCGTTTATGCCCCAATACTCCGGGGCCTCGGTGCTCAGCTTATCCACCCCCAGAAGGACCGTTGCCCTGTCGGTTATCTCTTTGGCAAGCTTGAAGATCTTTTCGTCTCTCGTCATAAAAATGCCCACCCTTTCCTATTGTTGATAAATATTCCCCAGTAATTCTGTGACCACTTCACAGAGACGGTTCAATCATAACATCCTGACAAAAGGCTGTCAATATGTTTTGGGCAATGCGCTCAAAATTTTATAAGTAAGCTTTTAAAAAATTGTGCGCTTTCCTGGGTTTGTATTGACAAAACAGCCCTCCTCATCTAAACACAAAGCCAGACTGCTGCATTGGAGCCTTTATAGTTTGACATATGCGGGGCAAGGGGTTAGAATTACACCTTGAGACAGCGCCGGAAAAAGCGCCCCCGTTCCGCCCCGCCTGGCGGCATATATACTCTATGGAGGCCTGTATGGAGATCACCGAAAAGAAGACGCCCACTGTCCGGGAAAATTTTGTGAGAGAGATCGAGAACAAAATACTCGCGGGCGAATACAAGGAGGGGGACAAGCTCCCCCCGGCAAAGGAGCTCTGCTCCATGATGGGCGTGAGCCTTACGATAGTGAACGCGGGCATGAGCGAGCTTGCGAGCAAAGGCTTTGTAGAGACCGTGCCCCGCCGGGGCACCTATGTGGCCGACTACAGGAAAAAGGGCAATGCGGACACCCTGCTCTCCATAATGCGCTATAACGGCGGGCGGCTCACAGACTCCGCCATACGCTCCCTCTGCGAGACCCGTCTGGCTCTTGACCCCTTTGTGGGAAGGCTCGTCCTGGAGCGGGCCACGGAGGAGGAGATACGGGGGCTAAAGCCCCTGCTTGAGGACATGCGCCGGACTGAGGACCTGTACAGCCGCTGCGAGCTGGTGACTAACTTCTATGCCCGGCTCTCCGGGCTGAGCGGCAACGTCTTTCTCTCCCTGCTCTACAGCTCCACCCACGAGCCGCAAAAAGGGATCTATGTGCTCTATTGCGAGAAAAACGGCACCGATCAGGTCATATCCCACGCCGAGCAGATATACGAGGGCCTGCTTGAGCGGGATCTTGAAAAGGTGGATTCCGCCATGAGGGAGGCCCTGTATTCCGCCATAAGCGGCGAAAGCTCCATAGCCGAGGGGAGCTGAGGCCATATAGTGGGGGGCCCACTGGAAAAAAGCCGCCGAAAGCTGGAGAAAAACCCTTGCAATCAGGGGCCTGCTGTGCTACAATTCACTTTGCGCCTTGTAACTATGCCTGCGGGCACAATCAAGGCAGCACATGACGAGGAGATAGTACCATGAAGGAAGGAATCCACCCCAATTACCAGCCGACCACCATCAGATGCGCCTGCGGCGCCCTTATAGAGACCGGCTCCACCAAGCCCAACATCACCATAGAGATCTGCTCCAAGTGCCACCCCTTCTACACTGGAAAGCAGAAGCTGGTCGATACCAGCGGCCGTGTTGACAAGTTCAACAAGAAGTACGGCATAAAATAAGCTCGCCCACCCAAAAGCTCAAAGCACCCGCCGACCGGCGGGTGCTTTCATTTTTCCCTTACCTCCCTCGGGGAGGGAGCCCAGGGGGCAGCTATGCAGTGTTCAGGGGCCTAAGTCGCGGAGGATGTTTTTTACTATTGCCCTGAGCTGGTCCAGACTTTCCACCTGGACCAGCTCCCGGCGGTATATTCCGGCGTGGGGGACGCCGTGGAGATACCAGGGCATGTGGTGCCGGGCCTCCAGGCAGGCGATGCGCTCTCCGCGCTGCCCGGCCAGTGCCTCTATCTGGCCCAGGGCCAGAGCCATGCGCTCGGTCAAACTTGGGGGCTCGGGAGGAACCTCCCCGGCAAGCAGGGCCCGGGCCCTGCTGAATATCCATGGATCGCCGAAGCTCCCCCGGCCCACTGCGGCGAGGCGGCAGCCGGTATAGCGGAGCAGGTGCAGCCCGTCCTCGGCGGTAAAAACATCGCCGTTGGCGATGACCGGGATGCTTAGGCTTTCCCGGAGAGCCCGTATAATGTCCCAATCTGCCCGACCGGAATACATCTGGGCCCGGGTGCGGCCGTGGATGGTGACGGCGGCGGCCCCGGCGTCCTGACACATCCTGCCGAAATTTAGGGCGTTCACGCTGCCATTGTCCCAGCCCTTCCTGAACTTTACCGTCACCGGGACCTTGACGGCGGAGACCACCGCCTTTATTATGCTCTCCGCCAGCTCCGGAGAGTTCATAAGGGCGGAGCCGTCCCCGGATTTTACGATCTTGCCCACGGGGCAGCCCATGTTTATGTCCAGGATGTCCGCCCCGGACAGTTCCAGGGCCATCTGGGCCGCCTGGGCCATTATATCCGGCTCGTGGCCGAATATCTGCACGGCGCAGGGCCGTTCCTCCGCCGGGCGGTAGAGAAGAGTCTTCGTTTTCTCGTCTTTATACACAAGAGCCCGGGCGCTGACCATCTCCGTGGTGGTCAGCACGGCCCCCATCCTCGCGCACAGGCCCCGGAAGGCAAAATCCGTCACCCCGGCCATGGGGGCGAGGCAAAGCCCCTCCTGAAGCTCGATATCTCCTATCCTCACCATGCTATATCAAGCCCCACCGGACAGTGGTCAGAGCCTGTTATCTCCGGCAGGATAAAGGCCTCCCTTATATTTTCTCTCAGCCGGTCGGAGACCAGGAAATAGTCTATGCGCCAGCCCACATTCCGCTCCCGGGCCGCCGCCCTGTAGCTCCACCAGGAATAGGCGTCCCGCTGCTGGGGATAGAGATAGCGGAAGCTGTCGGTAAAGCCGGAATCCAAAAGCTGGGTGAATTTTTCCCGCTCCTCATAGGAAAAGCCCGGGTTCCCGATGTTGGTCTTGGGGTTTTTCAGGTCTATCTCCTGGTGGGCCACATTCATATCGCCGCAGACTACCACAGGCTTGTTCCTGTCCAGCCCCTGGAGATAGTCGCGGAAAGCGTCCTCCCAGCTCATGCGGTAGTCCAGGCGCTTCAGCCCATCCTGGGCGTTGGGGGTGTAGACGCAGACCAGGAAAAAGCCCTCATATTCCAGGGTGACTGCCCGGCCCTCCGTGTCGTGCTCCGCGACGCCCAGGCCATAGCTTACGGACAGGGGACTGTGCTTTGTGAAGATGGCCGTGCCGGAATAGCCCTTTTTCTCGGCATAGCTCCAATAGCTCTCATAGCCGGGGAGGTCCAGCTCTATCTGCCCCTGCTGGAGCTTTGTCTCCTGAAGACAGAAAAAGTCCGCGTCCAGGGCCAGGAACACATCTTCAAAGCCCTTTTTCACCGCCGCCCTCAGGCCGTTTACATTCCATGAAATAAAGCGTGTTTTCATTCTGCCTCTCCTTGTGAAATACCTCTGGCGTCTGCCAGGGCGGCGTTTCTGAGCCGGGGCAGGGCCCCGGCCCGGCTGTCCAGAGTCTTCTCCCCGCGGACGGCGGCGAGCCGGTTTATCCGTATGCCCTGGCTGTGAAATTTGGCCTCGTAATCGGTCATAACGCCTGTGGGGCCATGACCGTGCAGGTCGTGGCTCAGCTCCCGTATCTCCCAGCCCTCTTCCTTAAACTGATTTAGGGACCAGTCGAAAAGGGGGAGGTTGTCCGTCTTGAAATGTATCTCGCCGCCTATTGGCAGCAGCTCGCCATAGCGCCGAAGAAAGCCCGGGGCCGTCAGGCGGAACTTGGCGTCCCGGCTTTTGGGCCAGGGGTCGCAGAAGTTTATGTATATCCGGGAAAGCTCTCCCGGGGCAAAGATATCCCCAAGCCTGTCCGCGTCGGCCCGGATAAAGGCCAGGTTCCTGAGCTCCCGCGCCTTCGCCCGTTCCAGGGCGATTATCATCGCGTCCGCCGAGCGCTCCAGAGCCAGGAAAAAGACTCCCGGTTCCGCCGCGGCGGTCTCCACGGTGAAGCGGCCCTTGCCGCAGCCTAACTCCAGCCTCAGCTCGTCAAAGCCGGGAAAGCTCTCCGCCCAGCGGCCCTTCAGCAGCTCCGGCTCCCCTATCAAAAGCTCCGCGCATTTTTCCATTCTCGGCCCAAGATTCGGCCTTTTTCTCATTCTCAAAGGAAATCACACTCCCGTGAGAGCATACCACATCGGCAAGAAAACATCAATGGGGAGAAGAGCCATATGCGCCAGTCTCAGACAAACGTTCTTACATTTTGCTTGTTTTGACAGGTCTGCTGTGGTATCATTGAGCGGCTTGGAAAGGAAAAATAAGACCATGAAACGAAAAAAGAGCCTTGGTATGGCCCTGGCCGCGTCCTCCGTGGCTATTCTGGCCGCCATATGCTTGATATGCGACAGCAAATACAACATACAGCACAGCCAATACGAGCTTTTCTGGGAGGAGCTCCCACCGGAGTTAGACGGCTTCAGGATAGTACACCTGTCGGACCTCCACGGCGCCCTCTTCGGCGAAGACAACGAAAGACTTGTTGACCTGGTGCGCCGTCAGCAGCCGGACCTTATTGCTCTCACCGGCGACTTTGCCGGGAGCAGGGAAGAACTGCCCGCCATGGAGGCGCTTGCCAGCGGGCTTCAGGGCCTGGCCCCGGCCTATTATGTGGCCGGGAACCACGAATGGGCCGGCGGCTGCGTTGAAGACGCCCGGCAGATATTGGAGCGCTATGGAGTGCGCTGCCTTTCAAACCAGTATGAGCCTCTGAACTTCGGCGGAGCCCGGCTCATCGTGGCCGGAGCGGAAGACCCCAACGGCCGGGCGGACATGGAACGGCCTGACAGCCTGGCCCAAAGGCTGCGGCAGGACTACCCGGAAGACTTCGTGCTTTGGCTGGGCCACCGGAACTACTGGGTGGAGCGCTATCCCGAGCTCCCGGTGGAGCTCGTGCTCTGCGGCCACGCCCACGGCGGCATAATAAGGCTGCCGCTCATCGGCGGCCTGTTCAGCACCAAGCACAGCCTGGGCGCTGAATATGAGACCGGGCTCTACTACTCAGGCAGCTACATAATGGAGGTGTCCCGGGGCCTTGGGAACTCCATCCTCATCCCCCGCCTCTTCAACCGGCCCGAACTCGTCACCATAATTTTAAGAAGCGGCCAGCCCTCCGCGTGATGCGGCTAACGCCCATTGCCTATAGTTTTTTGACAGACTGACGCCCCTTGCCCCCCTCCGGGAGGCAAGGGGCGGGCTTTTTTGCTTGAATAATGCTTGAGGCTCAGATATAATACAGGTAATACAGGTGCGGACAAGGTCGGCCGGCTTCAGTCTTTATCCGGGGCCTTACCGCCGGAGGAAAGAACAAACGGAGGTAAAAAATGAAAAAGAAACTAAGGCTCCTGCTTCTTTTGCTGCTGCTCTTTGCGCTTTTCCCTGCCCAGGCCTATGGAGAACAGAGATATTCCGTCGAGCGGGAGGGGCTCGGCTTCTCCCTGCCCGAGAGTTATGTGATGATAAGCGCGGACAGCGATCCGGACGATCCGAACATGCATTTTTTCAATTCCGACGGAGAGGAACAACTGGCGCGAATGGAGGAAATGGGCGAATTCTTTTGGGCGTTAGACCAGGAGAGCGCTATGTGGGTCTTTGGCAGCGCCTGGGAAGAGGAGCAAAGCCTGAATTATCTGTCTGCCGATGATAATGAGCTTATCAGCCGCCATGGGCTCTACGGCTTGGAAGAATATGGGATCCAGATGGTGGGAGAGCCGGAGATCTATAAGACGGACGAGGCCAAATTTGTCCGTACTCTCACCCGGAAAGGTGACGACTACTTCCTGATGGAATACTGTACCCAGTTTGGCAGGCAGGTCTATTCCATATATTTCCTCAACGGCATCCCGTTCAACAGCCTTCAGATGAGGGACCAGGAATTCATAATAGACAGCTTTGAATTTGGCTCTGCGGGCCTTTCCGGGAGCCGCGGCGCGAAGATCGGGGTGTATGTCTTTGCCATTCTTCTTTTCCCATTGCCGGTGCTGGTGTACCGCTTTGCCATCAGGAGATCGCAGCCGGAGGAGAACGTGGCCCTGGTGTTCAGCCTTCTCTGGTCCCTCGCGGCCTTTTTGGTGCCCCTGCTCTTCATGGATCTGAAAACGCTCCTGCTCCCCTGGGTATTTTTGGCGCTGTGGACTGTTTTCGGCGCGATCCTCCTCCGGGCCCGAAAGCCCCAGCCGGTCCAGGGGGAACAGCCGGCCAGACCCGCGCCTCCCCAGGCTGTCCGTGAAGCTCCTCCCCCCACGGCGCCGCCGGAGCCTGCCGGGCGCATCTTTTTCTGCCCCCGCTGCGGCGCGGCCCTCGAAGCCGACAGCCTCTTCTGCCACAACTGCGGCGAAAGGCTGTAGCCGCCTGAAATACGGTGCCCAGGAGGAGTGAGCGGCAAGTTTTTGCCATGAAAAAATGAGTATATTTTATACGAAACACATGCATGCTGAAAACAATGGACTTGAGTTTCTGCTGGTAAACTTTGACTATTATGACGGCAATGATATGCTGGCGAGATTGTTTGAGGAAGAATACGGCATGAAGGCTGAGCCCAAGTTTGATGGCATTTACTACAGTGTTACCAGGCTGCGCTCGGATGACACGGAGTATGTTTTGGTGTGGCATGAGGATGTTGGAAACTATCTATACAGTGTGGAGCAGAAGCCTGAGACACTTGAGCTGCTGGAAACGAGATTAAGGTCTACTATAAAAAGATTGAATGACATTTTACGGTGAAAGAGGCCCGCAGCCCTTCAGCTCTTTGCGTGTTAGGTCCATTCCGCAGGAACATCAAATGTGATATTTATATATTCTAAACGAACCATGGCAGGGCCCAAAAAGCCCTGCCATGGTTCGTTTTTAAAATCCCTCGCGGGTGAAGGCTTCCCAGCTGCGGTGGATGTAGGTCTCCAGTGGGAGGGGGACGCCGGTGAATTTGGGGTCGGGCCCGGTCTCCAGAAAGCCTTTTAAGCATTCCTCCCTGCCGGTGCTGTGGGCTATCGGGAGGCCGGTGAGGACAGAGGTCTCTTTCAGCACCTCATAGCCCTGGCACAGGTCCCGGGCGCTGGCGAAGCTCAAAAGATTTGAGTTGTTCACAAAGCCCGTCACCCTGAGCCGGGCAAAGCTCTCCAGCTCGCCCATCAGCTTTATTATCTTTTCCGGGCTCTCGGACATGGGGCGGAAGACGTTCACGATGTCATAGACCTGGAGCTCGCCCTGGAAAGCCTCGAAATCCTGGTGATAGCGGCCCAGGGACATGGCCCCGGCGGCGTCGCCCCCAACGTCGAATACCACCAGGTCCCACTGCTCCGTGAAGGCGGAGGCCACGGCGGCGGACATGCTGCTTGGCGTGAGACCCTGGCCGGCGAAGGTAGGTGAGACTAAGTTTATTTTCTTCTCCGCCAGAAGCTCCACCCTGTCAGACATGCGGAAATAGTCGTTGACCTTGTCCAGGTCTATGACCAGGGTGCGAAGCCCCTCCCCGGCGGCTTTTACCGCCAGATTCACGGCGATCTCCGTCTTGCCGGAGCCGTAGTTGCCGATGAGGACTGTCATCTTTCTCATTGCGTCGGACCTCCCGGCTTTTTCGTCAGCTTGTGCTTTTTCCCGTCGGGGGTCTGGATATATGTGTTTTCCAGCAGGGAGATCGTGCTCTGCCGCCACTCGTCCAGATACTCACGGCGGAGCTTTGCCCGCTCGTCCAGTTCCTCCGCTGTGAGCTCCCGCTCCTTGGCCAGCCTTGCGAGCTGATTTATCCTGTCTATCTTTTCCTTTTCCAC
>DBGBEC010000105.1:0-9653 GCA_048477415.1 Candidatus Limivicinus sp.
AAAATCGCCGTGAATTCAAGTGAACTTGAAAAAATAGCCATAAGCACCGTATAAACAGCGGCGGCAGCGGGTTTGATACTAAAACACATGACCGCAAACGAAAAGGTGGAGAGCAGCGTATATATAGAGTTTATCCACACAGTATTATCAAAAACGATGTTTATTAAAGCCCCACATTCAAACAAAACAAGCCCGACCGCGAAAGTGATCACAGTGTTTCGTTTTCTCTCTCCCCTGGAGGAAAACACTATATAGGCGACAAGCAGCTCAAAAAAATACAACAGAACGGAAACCGCCGCGTTTAACATCATTTACCTCCGTTCAATATATCCAAACCAAAATTTACGGAAATTTGCCTGCTTGCGGGACGCTATCGGGATCCGGGTATTGTTTTTTAATGTAAGCGCTGAATAAGAGCATATCTCCACATAGTGAAGATTTACAAGAAAAGAGTTGTGCACCTGATAAAACAACCGCCCCGGCAGACTGCGGCACAGCTCATCGAAGCTCTCCCTTACCACCAGCGGCCCATTTACCGTCTCAACAACGACCCGCCTGTTGTGACGGGTAACATACATTATATCATCGGCCAATATCCGCCGCTGCACCCCCTCTACATGCACAAAAATATCCACACAGGTCCGGTCTATGTACTCCATTGCCCTGTCCAAGCCCGCCCATAGGCGCTTTACATCAACAGGCTTTTCAAAATATCGGAATGCCTGTAGATCCATTGCGTCATCCTGGTATTCTTTGAAATTTGTAATAAAAAACAGGGCAAGCCTGCTGTTACGCCGCTTCAGTTCTTTCGCAAGCGATATCCCGTCAAGCTCCCCCATTTGAATATCCAGAAAAGCAATGTCAAAGCTCTGGACCCCTGATAAAATTTTCTCCGGTTCGGTCGTCATAGTGATGTCACATTCAATAAAGCGGTGCTCCATGTATTCTTTCACCAGCGCGTATAGCTGTTCAAGAAAAACAGCCTCGTCATCGCAAAGCAATATTTTCACATTTATCACCCTTGTATCATGATATAAAATGAGAACGCTTCGGATATCACTAAACTACGCCCCTATTTTAGCATTCTTCACATGTTTCGTCAAACACTATGGCTGCTTCTATAAAACTAAATGTAATATTCTGAGCTTTAGCAGGCGGTTTTTTTGTTCCTACTGATCATTTCATCCGGAAACTTAAAGAATGTACTTCTCATTTTACAGATGATTTCCGCATTTTGACACGATTTCCTTGCAATTCGACATGTGATATTGAAATATTTTCTATTGATGGTATTCTGAATGCAAGGAGGTGATAAAGTTGAAAAATACTCAAAAAATTGCTGCAAAAGCAGCCAAGGCCGTCGCGGAGCGTGCACTGAGGCGTGAAGCAAACGCCACAACATGCTTTGCTCTCTACCAGCCCAAAGCACCCGCCAATCTGAGCCGTTTCAAAGTTAGGCAGAAATGATGTTTTCTCTGGCAGAAAGAGCCGTAGACAAGTTTTTTTCTCATGCAGAGCTTTCACCTGATGATAGAGAACTGTATGTCTACGGCTTTTTCGTTGTATTGTCCAGGACATTCTTTTTCATCGTCACTCTTGTTTACGGTCTTCTGTTTGACGTTATTTTTGAGAGCGTCCTGTTCTATGTCTTTTTTGCCCTGATCCGCAGCTACGCCGGAGGATTGCACGCTTCCAGCGAATCCGCATGCACCATCTCGACCTTAATATCTTTCTTTGTGTCCGTGGCCCTTATGAAGGTCTGCGCAGTCTGGAACTTGCTCTATCTCCCTATTTGTTCATTCATTCTGAGCGTCCCTACAGTCTTATTGCTAAGTCCGCTGGACTCAGAGGCAAAACCTTTGAGCCCCTATGAAAGAAAGCTTTTTAAACGAAAATCCCTTCTATTTACTCTGCTGATATTTTCCCTTGCGATCTCCTCGTTTGCCCTGCGCATGCCAAGACTCCTCTACCCATGCGCGGCAAGCCTGCTCCTCGAAAGTATTCTTCTGTCCATAGGGAAAATAAAAGCAAAAAACTTAGACCGCACTTGATCCACTCGCCGCGAAATGAATATACATACCCGGTGCAAGGAAAAACATGTATCCCCAAACCCAGACACGCCCCCTTTGCCTTTGCGGCATTCACTCTGCCGCAGGGGGCGCGTGTCGGGAGGGGGGTGATCGGACGAGTATAACAACTTGAGCTTAGTTTGTATCTATCAGCGAAAACCAAAACATATCAACTGACATTATGAGCAAAAAGCATTTGGCCGGTACACGATCGAATGGAGGAATTGCATATGAAAAAAATTATTGCATTTTGTCTTTGCCTGATACTTATTGTTGCATTAGGAGCAAGTGCCGCATTTGCTGCAAATGATACTCCTACTCCTGCTCGGGCCACATGGCAGATCGTCGGTACTAATGTAAATCTGCGCAGTGGGCCAGGCACCAATTATTCGTCTGCCGGATTTGTTCAAAATGGTGATACCTTTGTCAACGGGGGCATTACCGCTGGGGCCGACGGAAATAACTGGCGGTATTGTTCCATGACCTCTGGTCTGCATGCCGGAGAAAACGGGTATGTCGCCAGCCAGTACACCGATTACAAGTGAACGAAACCTCAAGCATTATCTCCGAAGGCTGTTAGTGGTAGTTAGGTAAATCGTACCGGCCAAATGTTTTTGAGAAATACATCGTGCGGAGGCATTTTATGAAAAGGATCTTTTGCGTCACGGCAAGTGTTTTTATGCTCGCGGCTGTGCTGGTCTCCTTGTCCGCCTGTGCGAAGGATGGGGCAGACGGGCAGGCGGGGCCCGGCGCTGAGAACATGGTCAGAGAGTATGCGGCGGAGAGCTTTACGGTACCCGGTGAGCTTGGGATGGCGCTTCAGTTTTCCGTCCTTGATACGTCCGTCTATGTTCTGGGCGATGGCTCCGGCCAGTATGCCATCGCAAGCTGCGATCTGAACAGCGGCAGTTGGAAGGGCCTGCTCTGGGATGAGCCTGACTGCCAGGTGAAAGACATCTCGGCCTATGGAGACAGTCTCTGGCTTCTGCTGCAAATGGGTGGCGGCGGATATTCTCTCTGCCGCCTGGCGGGAGAGGACTTCGGCGAGGCGGTTGAACTGGATATTCAGGCCGAGGGCAGCCTGAAAATGCACATGTGTACAGATGGTTTGCTGCTTTGGGACTATTCCAGGCTTTGTCTGCTTGATCCGGGCACTGGCAATGCTCTCAAAGAAAAGCAGCTCAACAGCGGCTGGACACTGAACGGCATATCAGCCGCAAAGGATGTGACCTATGCCCAGGTAAACAAGAACAACGAAAATTACCTGATAGAAATAAACAAGCTTTTTTCCGGCTCTGAAGAGGCTGTGAAATATGGCGGCTGGGCCGCCCTGGTCCCCCTGTGCCGCAGCGAGCGGGAAGCCTGTCTCGTTGGAGAGCTTGAGTCACTTATGTGCTATGACCACAGTGCCCAAAGCTACAGCCGTTTGTTTTCCTGGGCGGATATGGGCTGCACCATGCCGGACCTGATCCCCAGCCTTGCGGAGGGCGGCGACGGCACAATATTTTTCCTGGACCGCGCCTCCGGGAAGCTAATGCGGGTGACGTCGCAGCTCGTGCCGGAGAGGACCGTGATAACGCTGGCCACAGCCATAAACAGCAGCCTGTTAAGCGACATGGTTTATAAATTCAACCAGGAAAATGAGCTATACAAGGTGGAGCTCAAAATGTACCAGCTCCATGATGCCGACAGGCTTCGCACCGAGATCCTCGCGGGGAACGGCCCGGATATAATAGACAGCTTTTCATTACCGATAGCCGGTGAAGCCACGGGGTACTTTGAAGATCTTCTCCCTTATTTGGAAGCAGATGAGGAGCTTTCTCCGGAGGCTCTCGCGGGCAGCATTTTTGAAGCCGCCAAAAGCGGCGACTCCCTGTATTATATTATGCCGGGTTTTGATATCCACACGGCCGTGACGCCGGAGGCCTTGGGGCCGGGCCTGTCATTCGAGGCATATATGGAAGGCCTTTCCAGGTCCGAGGGCGGAATGTCCCTTGAACTGGGCCCGGCAGATGTCTTTCAGGAGGCTTTTCCCGTTATCGAGCGGGATATTATCACCCTGACGGGGGGAGAGCCGGTCCTGGACAGGGAGCTTTTGGGCCATTGGCTCAGCTTCTGCCAGAGCGCGCAGGGCATGGATCTTTCCTTCGCAACAATATCCAACTGCCGGAAAGCCGGGGCTTTACCGCTCAATTACGGCGGTGAACTGAATTATATAGGTCTGCCCGGCCAGAAAGGCGGGGGCTCATACATTTCACCGGCAGGCCTGTGCTTTTCCATGCTCTCCACCAGCCGCCACAAGGAGGCTGCCTGGGACCTGATACGCCAGGCGCTTTTACCCGCCTGCCAGGATAAGCTCGCCCCCTTTGGCTTTCCCGTGATGGCAAATTCTTTAGACGCTGTTATAGAGAGCGCCGTTGAAGATGATGAGACCGCCTTTACCGAAGCAGACGCGGAAAAACTTAAAGAGCTGCTCAAATCGATAGATATCGTCTTCTACCAGGATAGAGGGCTCAAAGCCCTTATGGCCCAAGACCTTGATTCCTTTTTTGCCGGGCAATACAGCCTGGACGAAGCTTTGGACCTTATCCAGTCAAAGACAAATATCTACCTGGCCGAGCAATACGGCTGATCGGTGACGCCGGGTCAAGGGGCCTGCCGCATTCCGCTTCCTCGATCCCACGCTATAGCCGAACTATCACAGTCATGCCCCCCGGCTCCCTCGTTGAGGGGGCCGGGGGGCATGACTGGACCGGCGGGTCAGACTCCCGCCGGTCCTTGTGAGAGCGCCTGGGACGGAGTCAGACTCTCCGTTCCGGGCAGATGGTATGAGGGCTTTGCCTCGGATACCCTTTTTGTTGGGCCCCGCCGGGCGGCGGGGCGGGGAGATTCAGAGCTTTTCCTGGACCTCCCGGTGGTCGTGATAGCTTATGAGAGAGTTGTACAGCTTCTCCACAAGCTTCATGTCGGCGTTTGTCATATAGGCTGCGAAGCTGAGGGCGAAGAGAGCGCCTATGACTATCAAAACTATCCAATACCAGGCCATTTTTATCCTCCTTACCAGCTTAAAGCGTCTTCATAGTCCAGCAGCGTGGGGTCGAGTGGCTCCGCCCTGAGGACGGTCGTCATGTACTGGTTGAAAGCCTCCCTCATCTCCCGGCGGGAGACGGTGCGGGGGTCCATAACGTCGTGGGGCACCCAGATAAGGTGTATGCCCCGTTCGCGGGCCTGGTCCTCGAAGAGGCCGTGAAGGCCGCCCACATTCTTGCAGGACACATGGTCGTACATGATGACGATGTTCACATTGAATTTCTCGCACATCTTCCAGCACTCGTCCAGCAGATTGGCGTAGCCGCCGTTGGTATGGGAGCGCATCATCATCCGCTCATAGAGCCGGCACAGATCGGATATCGCCTGCTCCTCGTCGCCTATCGTGATGGGCAGATAGCTGAGCATGGCCTCCATGTCGTTCAGGCACTTCACCCCCCAGCAATGCTGGGTCCAGTAGGTGAAGTTCGTATAATAATGGGCGGGGCAGGCCCACACAAGGCAGCGGTATCGGGGCTTGCCGGTATCACGGGCCTTGTCCTGCTCATAGCCCTTGAGCATCATCTTTGTTACCTTCCGGTCGGTCTTGAGCATGAATTCGTCCATGCAGGCCCCGGCCATGAACTCATATTCGCGCTGTAGGGCAAGGGCGGCTCCGCAGACCTGGGGATAGTCGGTGCAGTTGACGTCCCATTTCTGTATCATGAGCTCGGAGCTCTCGTTATACATGCGGGCGTTTTTCCAGAAGGCCTCCCAGTCCCACTTTACGCCGTATTTCTCCTCGATGAAGGCAATGCACTTTTTCATGTTCTTCACCGCGTAGCGCTGGACCTCGGGCTCGTTTATGCGCTGGGGCGGGGTTATCTGGAAGATGTCCAGGTCCCGGAAATGCCGGGTCATAAGGGCGGTCTGCTCGACAGAGCCATCGCAGGGCATGGAGCCGGTGATATAGCATTTGCCCACCCGGGGATAGTCGTCAACGATGGCGCAGCCGCATTCCGAGGCGGGCTCGGGGCACACGTCCGCCGGCAGGCCGTATTTTTCTATCACGTCTATGTAATATATGGTGTGGTTCTGGTCCACCTCGCTGGGAAGGCCGATGGCGAACATGGCGATGTCGATAAATTTAAGGCTGGGAAAGCCCATCATCACCTGGTGAGGGGTCATCTCGTCGAACATGACGGTCTTCTCCCGCAGCTTCGCGGCCTTTTTGCTCTTAGGGCGCAGATTTTCATCCCGGACGATAATGTCCCGCACAGCCAGGACAGAGTTATGGAGCACGGAGAAGAACTGGTTGTGGGCATAGCGCAGCTCCTTCCCCCGCAGGCCCATGGTATGCCGGTCCACCATGTGGGCCGCCGTCAGATAGGAGACGAGCCAGCGGTAGCGGCGCAGGGCCTTTATCATGAGTATGGGATGGCAGCCCAGCTTCACCGCCATGTAGCCATAGAGATAGAGCCAGCGGAAATAATCATAAAAGGTGTCTTTGAAGCCCCGCCACTCCCGGCGGAGGAAGGCCCGTTTCTTCGCGGAGTAGAAGCGGCCCATGCCTTTGCCTGTTTTCGGATCGTATGCCATTTTATTTTGCCTCCTCCCGCTCCCGGCGCAGCTTCTTTATTTCCAGGCTCTCCACAAAGGCCTGCACCCGGGTGCGCAGCTGGCCGCTCTGGCCGGCTATATAGGGCCTGTCGATGGAGAGGACGTGTATGCCGTATTCATCGGGCATGATGTGGCTTGCCATGGTGCGCTCGTAGGACCAATAGGTGCAGAATTTCATCTGCTCGTATATGGCCCCGTCGGCCTTGAATTCCTTCACGAGCTCTGCCACCCGGTCATAGCGGCGCTGGACACGGTGGGCGGCGCACTGGCGGGGACAGTCCGTATTTTGCAGATACCAGCGGCAGACCTGGGTGAGGGCGTCCTCACCGGGGCTGAGCTCTATCACCTGGCGGCCCGGGAAACTGCCATAGCAGAAGCGGTCGGCCACCACAAGGGCGCCGCAGCTCTCGATCAGCCGCACAAGCTTGGGGTCGTCTATCTCTGAGCCCACCAGGACCACCCGGGCCCTGAATTTTTTCTCGCTGTCCGGCTCCCGGCGGCGGACCTCCTCCAGGGTCTCCTCCAGGGGGGCGAGTATGAGCCGCTTGGGGCAGACATAGCTCACCAGCACGGCAAGGGCGTATTCATAGCCGCTTATGGGTGGATCCTCCAGCTTTCTGAATTCTCCAAGCTCCGTCAGGACACGGCTTATCCGGTTCTGCTCCTCCACCGCCGCCCTGATGGCCCCGTCGGAGGTGTCCACGCCGTAATTTTCCCGCAGGGGCTTTAGTATTTTCCGGGATACCTGCTCCACAGTGTGCTCCACGCAGTCCTCGTCGTCAGAATAGGGCACATCCAGATTGCACCAGAAAAAGCCCGGGTTATTTTCGCCCTGGACCCTCATGAGCTCCATGTTCTCCATGGCCCGGTTATTCGCCTCGCAGACGTCCACCCCGGCCATGCCCCTGAGAAACTGGAAATTCCCCTCCAAGGCCCGCTCCAGCAGGGCTCTGGCATATTCGCAGCTATTATTTGCCATATAATAGGTGGCCAGGTCCACCGAGGAGGTATGGGGCGCTCTCAGCCTTACGGAGAAGCAGCGCCCAAGATTGAGCAGGACCTCCGGCGCGTGAAAGCAGGTATAGCCGATGGGCAGGTCCCCCTCGGCGCTGGCCCGGCGCACGAGCTCGTTGTTGGCGTCTTCCAGAAGTTCTTCAAAATAGATAAGGTGTTTCAGCTCTTTCATCCGCTGCCTCCCCAATATCGCCGCCCCGGCGGCATATTTGTCAGTCTGACTGACATTTGTATGCAAAACATAAGCCCTCTCGGGCTGATACCGTTTTTCAGCAGAAAACAGACACTTTTTCCATGAAAAAAAGCACCGCTTCCCCGGATCCCGGGCTTCCTTGGCGGGGGAAGCCCGGGATCATGGGCCCCGGAAGGCCTCCACGAACATCGCGCAGAGGTGCTCCATCCTTTTTTTATAATCCAGCTCACCGGCGCTGGGCGTGCCGCCGATGGAAAGGCGCTGCATGATGCCCAGGATAGCGTCATATGAGTTATAATACAGCTCCCTAACGTCCACCTCGGGACTGATGGAGCCGTCGGCCAGGCCCTTGCGTATGGCCTTCGCCACCGGGCCGCCGGAGCTCTCATAGGGCTCTGGCGGGCGGTTTTTTATGGCGTGGTTCTTCCCCGCCCCATCCAGCACCAGTTCCGCGTCAAGAGTGAAGCGCAGGCCCTTCGGGTCTTCATAGTAGAGCCTGGAGTAGCTGATGAGCAGCTCCCCCACCTCTTCAAGGCCCGTTCTCTCCCGCCCGTCCCGGAGGAGGGAGGCGTCTATGTGGGCGATGAGCCGGTTCCAGTAGAGATAGGCGGCGGCCAGCACCAGATCGGCCTTCGTTTTGAAATAGCGGAACACCGACCGCTCGGTAAGGCCGGCCCTTCTGGCTACCTCGCTCACCTTGGTTTTGTCTATGCCCTGCTCCAAAAAACAGTCCAGGGCCTTTTCGACCACGAGATCGATATTCTGCTGCCGAAGCGTCTCATGTGTCATCGGATCCCTCCAAAAGACCGCCGGGCTTTTCCCCGGAGCAGTCTGTCAGTCTGACTGACAGGCTTAGTATATTACTATGTCAGCAAAAAAACAAGCGTGAAGATCCACAAAAAACAGAGGGCGCTTTTGTGGATCTATACCATATCCCCCGCCGGGTCCTTGTCTGTCAACGGTACCTGGAGCTGATAGTTCCATTGAAGGATGCCGGAGACCCCCACCTGGCGCAGGGTGAAGGAGGGCTCGACGCCGTGTTTCTCCCGGGCCAGGGCGACAAGGCCGGAGAGCCGCTCCTGCCAATCGTCCTCCGTTCCCGGGGCGCAGAGATAGACGCCCGCCGGCAAAAGCTTCAGCCCCGGTGCCGCCCCGTGGCTGGTACAGACGGCAAACATCCGCGAACGGCCCCCTGCCGTGTATATCCCCGCCCTGTCCTCGAAGCTGAAGCGCTCCCTCTCGCCGGGAGCTATCAGCCCATAAAAATGGCTGAGATAGCTCCACAGGTTCTCGAGCTCCGGCTTTTCCAGCCTGTCTGACAGCAGGATGACCCGCTCGGGGAAAAGCTGCTCCTCCACCGCCTCCCCGCTCTCGCCGACGCCCCGGAGCTTTGCCTCGTAGTCCGCCCGGACGGACCGTATCTTATCCCGGGCAAGCTCAAGCTTTTTCATCTTTTCATCGGCCTTTTTCTCCGCCTCGCTCAGAAAGGCCACTATTTTCTCCAGCTCGTCATACTCAAGGACGGTTTTGATGTCACCAAGGCTCAGGTCCATCTGGCGCAGGGCCCGCACCGTGTTCAGCCGCACGATATCCCTTTCCGAATAATAGCGGTACTTGGTCCACTCATCCTTATGGCTGGGTCTTACAAGGCCCAGCCGGTCATAATGCCGCAGGGTCTCGCCGGTGGTACCTGCCAGCCTGGCCGCCTCGCCTATGGAAAAAAATTTTTT
>DBGBEC010000106.1:0-10005 GCA_048477415.1 Candidatus Limivicinus sp.
GTTCAAAGTGCGGGAAGCCGCCCCGGAGCAGCCGCCCAAATCTTCCGACCTTGCAAGTCTGCTGATGAAATATTTAAGCGTTCAGAGGGAAAAGAGCCGCAAATATTCCCAGAGCTGGCAGCAACAGCACGCCGCCGCTGAATTGAAAACCATAGCCCAGACGGTCAACTATCTTTCCGAGCATGGTATCTCCACCCTTGACGAGCTGGACGCTGCCTTTTCCTCTGTTAGTGAACAGGCTGACGCTATCCGGGAGGGCATGAAAACCGCCGAACAGCGCATGAAAGAACTGCAAAAGCTGATAGAGTACGGGAAGAATTACACCAAGCACAAGCCCGTCCACGACCAACTGAAAAAGCTGAAAAACGGCTGGACGAGCAAGCGCGATAAGTACGAGGAAGCCCACCGCGCCGAGCTTGCCCTATGGGACGCGGCGAACCGCTATCTCCATGCCAAGCTACCAAAAGAAACAAAGACCTTGCCTATTGCTGAATGGGAACAGGAATATGCTGACATCAAAACACAGAGAGATACCGACTACACCAAACTGAAAGCTGCCCGCACCGAGGTTGCCGAGCTTCAGAAAATACGCCGCTATGTTGATATAGCCTTGAAAGCTGACGCGCCGCAGCAGACAAGAAAACAGGAACATGAGAGATAAGGAGGAAATACAAAATGAGCGAACAGACTTTAGATAAGGAACTAACCCCGGAGCTTTTGGAAGAAATACGCCAACAACCGGATCAGGATGACAGCCCCACCGAATACCGCTTCACCGATTCCGACTCATACGCCAAAATTGAGCCGCTGCCCTATGAGCAGCGGCGGCATAACTTCTGGTTTGGAGAGGACGGACATATCCGGGTGAAGAATTATTCGGCCTACTGGATTCCAGAACTGACCGTTACCGAGGTAATCTCCGGCACGATTTACACCGTCACAGGCAGCTATGAGGGGACGGAAAGTTTTGTCCGAAAACTGGAGCGGATTACCGCCAAAAAGTTTGCTGCGGAAATGGGGGATTCCGAATGACATCCTTGACGAATCTTGGTATAATGAAAGTGACCAATCCTGTACTGACAGTTGCTCCATTAAAGGAGGAAACAGAAATGTTAGGAGCAACGAATAAAATTACCGCCCTCTATTGCAGGTTGTCCCAAGAGGACGAGCGGCTGGGCGAATCCCTATCCATTGAAAATCAGAAGTCCATCCTTTTACAGTATGCAAAGGAACACCATTTCCCCAACCCCGTATTTTTCGTGGACGACGGTGTAAGTGGTGTAACCTATGACCGCCCCGGCTTCCAAGCGATGTTGACCGAAATCGAGGCGGGGAATGTAGCGATTGCGCTGACGAAAGACCTTTCCAGACTTGGCCGCAATTCTGCGCTGACCGGGCTTTATACCAACTTCACTTTCCCTCAGAATGGGGTGCGCTTTATCGCCATCAATGATGGTTTTGACACCGCTGACCCCAACAGCGTCAATAATGACTTTGCCGGAATAAAAAACTGGTTTAACGAGTTTTATGCGCGAGACACCAGCCGCAAAATCCGGGCTGTGCAGAAAGCGAAGGGAGAACGAGGTATCCCGCTAACGGTCAATGTCCCCTACGGCTATATCAAAGACCCGGATAATCCGAGGCGTTGGCTCATTGACCCGGAGGCCGCCGCCGTTGTCAAGCGCATTTTCAATCTGTGTATGGAAGGGCGAGGCCCGCAGCAGATCGCCAACCAACTGAAAGCGGATAAGGTGCTGACCCCAGTTGCCTACAAGAAGAAGCAGGGACGAAAGACCGCCCACCCCGGCCCGGAAAATCCCTATGGATGGTGCGACAGCTCCGTTGTCAATATTCTGGAGCGCAGGGAGTACACAGGCTGCACCGTCAATTTCAAGACTTACACCAATTCGATATGGGATAAGAAGCAGCGAGAAAACCCGGTTGAGAAACAGGTGATTTTCTATGACACCCATGAGCGCATTATCGAGGATGATGTGTTTGAAAAGGTGCAGGAAATACGCCAGCAGCGTCACCGCATGACACGCACAGGCAGAAGCAGTATCTTTTCCGGTTTGGTTTACTGCTCTGATTGCGGCTCCAAAATGCAGTACGGCTCGTCTAACAACAACGATTTCTCACAGGATTTCTTTGATTGCAGCTTGCACAAGAAGCACAGGGAGAAATGCGGCGGCCACTTTATCCGCGTCAAGGCTTTGGAGCAACTTGTCTTAAAGCATATCCAGATGGTGACGGACTACATTCTGCGGTATGAAGGCCACTTCCGGGCAGTTATGGAGCAGCAGCTCCGGCTGGAAAGCACCGAGAAAATCCAGAGCAGCAGAAAGCGGCTTGACAGAGATGAAAATCGTATCTCCGAATTGAAGCGGCTGTTTATCAAGATTTATGAGGACAACGCCAGCGGGCGGTTGAGTGATGAACGGTTTGATATGCTCAGCCAGAGCTATGAGGCAGAGCAGAAGCAGTTAGAGGCCGAGGTCATCACCTTGCGGCAGGAGATCGAAGTACAGGAACGACAGAACGAAAATATTGAGAAGTTCATTCAGAAAGCACAGAAGTATGTGGGGATCGGGGCGCTTGACCCCTATGCTCTGCGTGAGCTGGTACAGGCGATCTATGTGGATGCGCCGGACAAGAGCAGCGGCAAGCGCAGACAGCATATCCATATCAAATATGACGGTCTGGGCTTTATCCCTCTGGATGAGCTGATGAAAGAGGAAACAGCGTGACCGTAGTCACGCCGCCCCTTGAAAACACAAGGTTTTCACTCTTTCTTGATTTTACTGTTTTACGACCACCGGCCTTTCTTCAGGCGGGGGCGGTCCAATTTGCGCGGCAGCTCTGTCCGGCGAAGCTCACAAGCGTTTTAACAGGGGAGACGGTATGATACACCGGCGGAAAGCGCGGACCTCAGTTCTTATAGGTCTTGATTATAGCCTCGGCCACTTCACGTTTGGAGCTGCGCATATCCATGGCCTGCCGCTCAATGTAATGCTGAGCGTCGGCCTCTGTCATGGACAGACACTCGATAAGCAGCCACTTGGCCCGGTTGACAAGGCGGATCTCCTCGATCTTCTTTTCTACGGAAACCTGTTTTTCCTCCATCTGGCGCAGACGATCCCTGGTGGCGCACAGCAGACGCAGATTCTGGGAAACGGTCTGGAGAGTGGTCGGTTTGGGGAGCGTCAGCACACCGCTGCCGACAACTTTTGAATATATATCGTTGTATAGCTCGTTCTTGACCATCAGCAGCACCCCGGCCCCGCTGTTTCCGCAGATGGAGACCGCGAGCCTCATCCCAAAGTCATCAGGCAGCGGCGCATTGATGATGACAAGGTCCCAGGCGCTCTCAAGGAGCCTCCGCTGGGCTTCCGCCACGCTCCTGACCGCCTGGACGGGCCAGTAGTCTGTGGGAGGGAGCAGCGGCTGCATGGAGGCGGTGAATTTTTCTGATGAAGAGACCAGAAGAACGCTGTATGTGCGTTCCTGAAATACCATGTTGCTCCCTCCTTCCTCTTGGACTGCCGCTCAGCGGGCCTTGCAGTAGGCCGAAATGACCAGTTCGGAAAGGTGCTCATGGATAAAGGAACTGCCTGCGGCGACGGCCATGGCCTCGTGAAGAGAGCTGGGCAGCTTGCGATAGGAGGCAAGCACGTCGGCCGGAGCGGTGAATATGTTGAAGTCCGCCGCCTGGGGAGGCAGGAGCCGCCGCTCTATGCCGTAAAGTCCCGCGTAGATCACCAGGGCAAAGGCCAGATATGGATTTGCCATGGGGTCGGGGGAGCGGAGCTCCGCGCGGCGGTATTCGCCCACGGCGGCAGGGATACGGATGAGCTGCGAGCGGTTTTCTCCGGACCAGGTGATATGGCTGGGGGCTTTATCGTTGCCAAGCCGGTCATAGGACGCCTCGCAGGGGTTGAGAAAGACCGTCATCTCTGCTACCCGGTCCAGGATCCCGGCAATGACATGGGGCAGGGGATCGGGCTTACCCGTGCCTTTGGCAGAGATGTTGACGTGCATTCCGTTTCCGTCCCGGTCGGGAAGGGGCTTTGGGGAAAAATCAGCGCACAATCCGTTCTGCGCGGCGACTGTTTTGACCACCGAGTGGAATGTAACAGCGTGATCCGCAGCGCTCAGTGGGTCGGAGTAGCGGAAGTCGATCTCGTTCTGGCCCGGGCCGCTTTCATGGTGGGAGCTTTCAGGGCGGATACCCATCTGCTCCAGCATAAGACAGATCTCCCGGCGCACATTTTCCCCCCGATCCTCCGGGGCGATGTCCATATAGCCGGCAGTGTCATAGGGGAGCTTGGTGGTTTCGCCGTGCTCGTCCAGCTTGAACAGATAGAACTCCATCTCCGCGCCAAAGGCGAAGGAATAGCCCTTTTCTTCGGCGGCGGCAATGGCCTGCTTCAAAATATGGCGGGTGTCGCCCTCAAAGGGCCTCCCGTCAGGGTAGCTGATGTCGCAGAACATCCGGGCGACCTTGCCGTGCTCGGGCCGCCATGGGAGCTGGATCAGGGTGGAGGGGGCCGGGTGGAGCAGCAGGTCGGAACGTACCTCCCCACCAAAGCCGGCGATGGCGGAGGCGTCAATAGCGATGCCGAAGGCAAAGGCCCGCTCCAGCTCGCTGGACATGATGGCGATGTTCTTCTGCCTGCCAAATACATCGCAGAAC
Source organism: Candidatus Limivicinus sp. (assembly GCA_048477415.1). Lineage (GTDB taxonomy): Bacteria > Bacillota > Clostridia > Oscillospirales > Oscillospiraceae > Limivicinus. The sequence goes on from DBGBEC010000106.1 coordinate 4,694, forward strand.
GCAAGCCTGATGAACTTGACATCTTCCTCCCTGACATATTGCAGGACTTCTTCCGGTGTGTATTTCATAGCGGGACCATCCTTTCGCTGATTTGCGACATACATTTGCTGATAGGGCACCGGCTCCTCCATGTCCTCCGGCGCGGCGGGGCGGACGGAAACTTGCTCGTTGAACAGGGTGTACCCGCAGCTTTAGCGGAGGAAGAGCTTTGACCTGCAATAAAGATACTACAAGCCCATATTTTTCGTCAATTCAGAGAGAGTAGAAAAAACAAAATGAGCTGAGCGGCATTTTATGCAAAATGACGGTTGACAATCAGAAAAAAGTGATCTATAGTATGCGCTGTTGAGAGACGCTGACGTCTCAGGGGAATGTATCCTCTGCGGGGTCGGTGTCTCTTTTTTTGTTAATAAAAACCGCAAGCAAGGTCAAGCCAAGCAGCAAAGCGGGGGCGCTCAAGGGGGCCCATGGCCATCTCCCATCCTGGCCGCGGCTTGCAGGAATGACTTTTTTGAAAGGATGACGCACATGAAAACAGTACCGGAATATTTTGGATGCATGGTGTTCGACGACCGGGTGATGAGGGCGCGGCTTTCGTCCGAGGTCTACCATTCTCTGAAGAAGACGATCCGTGATGGAGAAAGCCTGGATATTTCCGTAGCCAATGCGGTAGCCTCCGCTATGCGGGACTGGGCTGTCAAAAACGGCGCCACCCACTTTACCCACTGGTTCCAGCCCATGACCGGCATAACAGCGGAAAAACACGACAGTTTCATCAGCCCCGCTCCCGACGGGCGGGTCATTATGGAGTTTTCCGGCAAGGAGCTGATCCGGGGCGAACCGGACGCCTCCTCTTTCCCCAGCGGCGGTCTGCGGGCCACCTTTGAGGCAAGGGGTTATACGGCCTGGGACCCCACCAGTTATGCATTCATCAAGGAAAAAACGCTTTGTATCCCAACGGCGTTCTGCTCCTATGGCGGCGAGGCACTGGATAAGAAAACCCCGCTGCTGCGCTCCATGGAGGCCCTGAACAAGCAGGCCCTGCGGGTACTCAAGCTCTTTGGAAACCCGGACGTAAAGCGGGTCAACACCTCGGTTGGCCCGGAGCAGGAGTATTTTCTGATCGACCGGGCCATGTACGACCGGCGCAAGGATCTGATATACACAGGCCGCACCCTGTTCGGCGCGAAGCCCCCCAAGGGGCAGGAGCTGGATGACCATTACTTCGGCTCCATCAAGCCCCGTGTGGCGGCCTATATGGCGGAGCTGAATGAGGAGCTGTGGAAGCTTGGCATCCTGGCAAAGACCGAGCACAACGAGGTAGCGCCCGGCCAGCATGAATTGGCACCCATATATACCACCACGAATATTGCTACCGACCACAACCAATTGACCATGGAGATCATGCAGAAGGTGGCGGCCAGGCATGGCCTTGTGTGCCTGCTCCATGAAAAGCCTTTTGCCGGCGTCAATGGCAGCGGTAAGCACAACAACTGGTCCATGGCCACCGATACCGGCGTCAATCTGCTCTCCCCCGGTGAGACGCCCTATGAAAATGCCCAGTTTCTGCTTTTCCTGGCGGCGGTCATCCAGGCGGTGGATGATTACCAGGGCCTGCTCCGCATGAGCGTGGCCACAGCGGGCAACGACCACCGTCTGGGGGCCAATGAGGCGCCGCCTGCCGTCATATCCATGTTCCTCGGCGACGAGCTGACTGCTATTCTGGAGGCGCTGGAGACAGACACGCCGTATTGCGGCGCGGAGAAAGAGAAAATAAAACTGGGTGTCAAGTCGCTGCCCAGATTTACCAGAGACACCACCGACCGCAACCGCACCTCACCCTTTGCCTTCACCGGAAATAAGTTTGAGTTCCGTATGCTGGGCTCCAGCAATTCCATCGCCTGCTCAAACATCATGCTGAACACCGCCGTGGCAGAGTCCCTGCGGCAGTTCGCGGATAAGCTGGAGGGCAGAGAAGATTTTGAGACCGCCCTGCATGAACTGATCCGCCAGACCATAATCGACCACAAGCGCATTATTTTCAACGGAAACGGTTACGATGACGCGTGGATAAAAGAGGCAACAGAGCAGCGTGGGCTGCTTAATCTCCGCACCACTCCCGACGCCATGACCGTGGCGCTGGAGCAGAAGAATATCGAGCTGCTGACCAGCCACAAGGTCATGAGCAGGACGGAGGTCCTCTCCCGGCATGAGATCCTGCTGGAGAACTACTGCAAGACCGTGCGTATCGAGGCGCTGACCATGATCGACATGGCCCGCAGGGAGATACTGCCCGCCGTGGAGGGCTGCGTCTCCCATCTGGCAGGCTCTGTTGCGGCAAAGCAGAGTGCAGGTGCCGAGCTGCCCTGCGGCTATGAAAAAAAGCAGCTCAAGAAGCTTTCCACTCTGCTTGAGCTTATGGACGCCAGGACTGAGGCGCTTGAGAGCGCCATGATAATGCTGGACGACAAGGGCGAGATAGTGGAGGAGGCGAACACCATCCGGGATGTTATCATCCCCCATATGTGCAAGCTTCGCGCCGTATGCGACGAGGCGGAGACGCTGACCCCCGCAAAGGATTGGCCCTTCCCCACTTATGGGGAGCTGCTGTTCAGCGTGAAATGAAATAATGCTAAAAGCGTTTGAGAAAAGAAAAGTACCCTAAGAAAGCGGCAGCAGAGAGTGTGGGACAGGTGAAAGCCACACGCAGGCTCTTATCGGGAAGAACACTTTTCAAGCTGCTGTCTGAACAGAGCGCAGGCTCTCAGTAGGTGCGCCGTGACGCCGGGCGTTAACCGGCAGGGTCTTGTTTGAGGCCCGAAAATGAAGCGATAAATGCAGGTGGCACCGCGGGAACAGCACCCGCCCTGTTGAATGCTGATGATTTGACTGGGAGGATACTGTCATGTGTTCAATTATGGGCTGCTGTTCCTGCGAGGCCCCGTTCGACGAGTTTAAAAAGGGCTTTGCCCGCACGCATTCCCGCGGTCCCGACGACAGCCGCCTTATCTGTATCGGCGGTGGGCTGCTGGGCTTCCACCGGCTGGCCATCATGGGTCTTAGCCCGGAGGGCATGCAGCCCTTTGAGCTGGATGGCAGCGCTTTGGTCTGCAACGGCGAGATATACGGCTTCGAGACCTTGAGAGATGGGCTGACAAAGAAGGGCTACAGCTTTCAGAGCGGGTCCGACTGCGAGATCCTGCTGCCGTTGTATCAGGAATACGGCGTGGAGATGTTCCGAATGCTGGATGCGGAATTTGCCATGATCCTGTACGACGCGAAGTCCGGCGGCTTCATCGCCGCCCGGGACCCAATAGGCATCCGGCCCCTGTATTACGGCTACGACGGCAGGGGAGCTGTCACTTTTGCCAGTGAGCCGAAGAATCTGGTGGGCCTTTGCGAGCATATCCTGCCCTTTCCTCCCGGCCACTACTATAAGGACGGCAAGTTTGTCTGCTATCGGGACATCACCGAGGTCAAAGCGGTCTGCCGCGACGATCTGGATACCATCTGCGCAAACATCCGTGAAAAGCTGATCTCCGGGATCAAAAAGCGCCTTGTGTCCGATGCCAAGGTGGGCTTCCTGCTCAGCGGCGGGCTGGATTCCTCCCTGGTCTGCGCTGTGGCGCAGAAGTGCTCGCGGCAGCCCATCCGCAGCTTTGCCATCGGCATGAGCGAAGATGCTATCGACCTGAAATACGCCCGGGAAGCGGCACATTATATCGGAAGCGACCACACAGAGGTCATTATCTCCAGAGAAGATGTGCTGGCGGCCCTGGAGCCGGTGGTGGCCCTGCTGGGTACCTTCGATATCACCACCATCCGGGCCAGTATCGGCATGTACCTGGTGTGCAGGGCCATTCACGAGACCACGGATATCCGGGTGCTGCTGACCGGCGAGATCTCCGACGAGCTGTTCGGCTACAAATATACCGACTTCGCTCCCTCAGCAGCGGCGTTTCAGCAAGAGGCCGTCAAGCGCTTAAGTGAGCTGCATATGTACGACGTCCTGCGGGCTGACCGCTGTATCTCCGTCAACTCTCTGGAGGCGCGGGTGCCCTTCGGAGATCTGGACTTTGTAGAATATGTCATGTCCATAGACCCGGAGAAAAAACTGAACAGCTATGGTAAGGGCAAATATCTGCTCCGCCGCGCTTTCGAGGGGGACTATCTGCCGAAGAACATACTGTGGCGGGAAAAAGCCGCCTTTTCCGACGCAGTGGGTCATTCAATGGTGGACCACCTGAAGGAATACGCGGCCCGGCAGTACACCGACGAGGAATTTGAAAAGAAGCGGATGGAGTATGACCATGCCCGTCCCTTCACCAAGGAAGCCCTTCTGTATCGTGAACTCTTCGAGAAATACTATCCCGGCCAGGCCGATATGATTGCTGACTTCTGGATGCCAAACAAGACCTGGGAGGGCTGCAATGTGGACGACCCCAGCGCCAGGGTGCTGAAAAACTACGGCGACAGCGGGAAATAGAGGTCAAGGAGCACAAGGAAGATGAAAAAAGGAAAAGCGCTCTTTGAGAGCAGAGGCGAGCGGGCACATCCCGTCGGGGACCGCGCCAAAATTATGAAAAGGCCGCTTTGTCATGCTGAAGCGTGACGACTGCCGCCGCGAAGAACACCACACTTATGAGGAGTGTGGTGTCCTTGGCGTTTTTCCACCGGGAAAAACTGCCGCCGCGTTGGCGGAGCGCCGCTGTGTGACGGATACCGCCGACAGCGAGAGATACACAAAAACATCACGGAGGGAACAAAATGAACTGTGCGATCGTAGGCATAAACTGGGGCGATGAGGGCAAGGGCCGTATGGTGGACCTGCTCACCAGGCGCTTCGACATCGTGATCCGCTATCAGGGCGGCGGCAACGCCGGTCATACGGTGGTCAATGAGTACGGGAAATTCGCCCTGCACCTGCTGCCCTCCGGAATTTTTTGCCCAACTACGGTGAATGTGCTGGGCAACGGCGCGGCGCTGGACTGTGAAAATCTATGGAAAGAGATGCAGGACATCGTCTCCAAGGGCGTGCCTATCACGTCGGAGAATCTCATGATAAGCGACCGGGCCAGCCTGCTGCTGCCCTGGCACCGGGAACTGGACGCCCTGGAGGAAGCCCGGCTGAAGGACAAAAAGTACGGCTCCACCAGGCAGGGGATCGCCCCCTTTTACTCCGACAAGTATCAGAAAAAAACCATTTTGGCCGGCGAACTGCTCCGCCCGCGGCACCTGGAGGAACATTTGAGAGACTTGCTCGAATGGAAGAATCTGACGCTGCGGGAGGTATACGGGGCCCGGGGCTACAC
>DBGBEC010000107.1:0-8230 GCA_048477415.1 Candidatus Limivicinus sp.
GATCTCCACGTCTATATTTTTCAGATTGTTCTCCCTGGCGCCGCGGATGAACAGGCTCTTTCCGCTGCCCTCCCGCCTTTTTTCCGGGACGGGGATCTGCTTTCGGCCGCTTAAATACTGGCCTGTTATCGACTCTTCACAGGCGCAGATATCCTCAACGCTGCCTGCGCATACCACCCGGCCGCCGTTCACCCCGGCCCCGGGGCCTATGTCCACGATATGATCCGCCGTGCGCATGGTCTCCTCGTCGTGCTCCACCACCACAAGGGTGTTTCCCAGGTCGCGGAGGCGGCACAGGGTCTGAAGGAGCTTGGCATTGTCACGCTGGTGCAGGCCTATGCTGGGCTCGTCCAGGATGTACAGCACGCCCATAAGGCTGGAGCCTATCTGGGTGGCAAGGCGTATGCGCTGGCTCTCCCCGCCGGAGAGTGTGGCTGCCATGCGGGAGAGGGTCAGATAGCCCAGGCCCACGCTCTGAAGGAAGCCCAGGCGGGCCTGTATCTCTTTAAGTATGCGCTGGGCGATGAGGAGCTCCTTCTCGCCCAGGCGGAGCCCGTCCAGAAATTCCAGGGCCTTCAGCACAGAGAGCTCGGTGAAGTCCGCGATGTTCATCCCGCCCACCGTAACGGCCAGGGCCGTTTTCTTCAGCCTGCGGCCCCCGCACTCGGGACAGGGTATCTCGGACATGCACTCTTCTATATCCGCGCGCATGGCGGGGCTCTGGGTCTCTCTATAGCGGCGTTCGAGGTTGTTTACTATGCCCTCAAAGTCCCGCTTAATAACGCCGTAGCCCTCGCTCCGCTCGTAGTGGAGCTGGAGGGGCTCGCCCTTGGTGCCGTAGAGGATGGCGTCTATGGCCTCCTTCGGCAGATCCTTCAAGGGGTCTGTAAGCTTGAATTTATATCTGCGTGCCAGCGCGTCAAAGTACATTTTGGATATGCCGTCGGCCCGGACATTGCCCCAGCCGGAGGCGCATATGCCGCCGTCCATTATGCTCAGGTTCGTGTTGGGCATGATAAGCTCCGGGTCCACCAGAAGCTGCATGCCCAGGCCCGTACACTTGGGGCAGGCCCCGTGGGGGTTATTGAAGGAGAAGAGCCGGGGCGCGAGCTCCTCCACCGAAATGCCGCAGTTCTCGCAGGCGTAGTTCTGGGAAAAGGCTATCTGTCTGCTCTCCCCGGGCAGGTCCACATACATCGTGCCGCCGGAGAGGGCCATGGCCGTTTCCGCCGAGTCGGTAAGGCGGCGGCCGATGTCGGGCTTTATCACCAGCCTGTCCACAACGATCTCGATATTGTGCTTTTTATTTTTCTCCAGGCTTATCTCCTCAGACAGCTCATAGGCGATACCGTCCACCCGGGCACGGACATAGCCAGACTTCTTTGCGTCTTCAAAGACCTTTTTGTGCTCGCCCTTTCTGCCCCTTATCACCGGGGCCAGGAGCTGGATACGGCTGCCCTGGGGCAGCTCCATTATCCTGTCTACTATCTGGTCAATGGTCTGCTGGCGTATCTCCCGGCCGCATTTGGGACAGTGGGGCACGCCCACCCGGGCCCAGAGAAGGCGGAGATAGTCATATATCTCTGTGACGGTGCCCACGGTGGAGCGGGGGTTTTTGGAGGTCGTCTTCTGGTCGATGGATATGGCCGGGGACAGGCCGTCTATATAGTCCACATCCGGCTTGTCCATCTGGCCGAGGAACATCCTGGCATAGGAGCTGAGGCTCTCCACATAACGGCGCTGGCCCTCGGCGTAGAGCGTGTCAAAGGCCAGGCTGGACTTGCCGCTGCCGGACAGGCCCGTGAAGACCACAAGCTTGTCTCTTGGTATCTCAAGGTCGATATTTTTCAGATTATTTTCCCGCGCGCCTTTGATGAAAATGCTTTCCTGCATAAATTATCCCTCTGTAATATCTGCCGTTGTTCCGGCTGTGATCTTTAAAAGCTCTGCCGGAGAGAGCTCCACCTGATAGCCTATCCTGCCCGCGCTCACCGCCAGGCTCCCGAGCTCCGCCAGGCTGTGGTGATAGAAGGTCTTATACTGTTTTTTCATACCTATGGGCGAACAGCCGCCCCTGACATAGCCTGTGAGCGAATTGATCTCCTTAACGGGCACAAGCTCCACAGACTTCTCCCCGGCGGCCTTCGCCGCCTTTTTAAGGTCCAGCTCCATAGAGACCGGAATGACGAAGACGAATATCTTTTTGCTGGCCCCCCTTGCCACAAGGGTCTTGAAGACCCGCTCCGGCGCAAGGCCTGTAAGCTCCGCCGCGCGAAGCCCGTCCACAGCCTCTTCGCCGTGGGCGTATTCATGGGGGGTGTATTTTATTTTCCTTTGTTCCAAAAGACGCATAACGTTGGTTTTATCCATGGCGGAAGAGCTCCCTGTCAGCTTTAAACATTTAACGTCTTATTATATCCTAAAGCGCCGATGTTTTCAACAGCAAAGCACCAGGAATAATTGTAAACAAATTCCCCTCACCCCTGGCTGTGCAGATAGTCCAGGGCGTCGGACAGAGAGCCCAGGCTGTCGATAAGCCCGCTTTTTACGACCTCCTCCCCGTATATGACGCTGCCCACATCATTGGCCAGCTCATCCGTATTCGTCATGAAGCGGAGATAGCTCTCCCGGCTTATATTGGAGTGCTCCGTTACAAAGCCGACTATGCGCTCCTGTATACGGGAGAAATAGTTATAGGTCTGGGGCACGCCTATAACGACGCCGTTTACGCGTACCGGGTGTATAGTCATGGCGGCGGAGGGGGCGATGAGGCTGCGCTTGGCCGCCACCGCCAGCGGCACGCCGATGGAGTGGCCCCCGCCCAGGACCAGGGACACCGTGGGTTTTTTCATTCCGGCGATGAGCTCCGCTATGGCAAGCCCCGCCTCCACGTCGCCCCCCATGGTGTTCAGCAGGATAAGCAGGCCCTTTATCTCCGGCGACTCCTCCACCGCGGCGATCAGGGGCAGCACATGCTCATACTTTGTGGTCTTGGCGTCCTCGGGCAGGAGCTGGTGTCCCTCTATCTGCCCCACGATGGTAAGGCAGTGCACAGATCCGGCCCCGGCCGCGCCTAATTCCTTTATCTCGTCCATTTTTTGAATATGATAAAAGCCGCCATAAAGGCTTCGCCTTTATCATCTCTCCTTTCCAACGCTCTCAGGCCGCCCGGACGGCCATGGATATATTTTGCCCCCGAAACGGGAAAACATAGCCCCCGCCGCCACTTTTACACAAAAGAGACTGCCGCAAAACCCGTGTTTCGCAGCAGTCTCTTTTTATCAGCTCTGTTTTGTGTCTTCTTTCGTTTTCCGGCGGTGGGCTGGTTTAAAATCTGGCTCGGTGCCGTGGAGGAGCCTTTTTATGTTCCCCCTGTGCTGGAACACCACCAGCACCATGCCGCACAGGGCCAGAATAAGCTTCGGCGTGCCCACCTGGAAGAGCAGGGAGGCCGCGCTTATGCTGACTGCGGCGCATACAGAACCCAGGGACACCTTTTTTGAGGCGAAGGCCACAATGAAGAAGACCCCGGCCACCACAAGAAACACCCGCCAGTCTATCGCCAGGGCGATGGCCGCCCCCGCGGAGACGCCCTTCCCGCCACGGAATCCATAAAAAACGGGGAAGCAGTGGCCCACGATACAGGCTATGCCCCCGGCGGCAAGGCCCCTGTCGCCAAGCAGCAGCCAGCCGATCAGCATGGCAAGGGCCGCCTTCGCCATATCCCCCGCCAGGGTCAGCGCGCCGGCGCGCATCCCGTAGACTCTTGCCATATTTGTGGCCCCGGCGTTGCCGCTGCCCTTATGGCGCACATCCTCACCCAGGATCCTGCGGGAGAAGCTTATGGACATGCTCACGGAGCCAAGCAGATAGCCAGCGACGACGATGACCAGGTATTTGAATATATCCATGTTTAACTCCGTTTCATTTTCCGTTTTACCAAATTATAAGGTGGGGTCTCACTGTTTTCAAGGGAGGATCGAGACAGTTTATATATTATTAACAATTGGGATTTTATCCCAGGGGCTTTTACTTGGGGGAATTTTACTAAAGCTCAGCCTTTTTCCGCTTGCCGGGTGGACAAAGCTGAGGCTGTAGGACCAAAGGGCCAGGCCGCAGCTCTCGCCAAGGGTGGAATATTTTCTCTCTCCCACAAGGGGCAGGCCCCGGGAGGCAAACTGGCAGCGTATCTGATGGGTCCGGCCTGTGTGCAGCTCTATTTTTACAAGGCTCAGCCTATCCTCCCCTTCGCTCAGGCCAAGGCGCTCATAGCTGAGCAGGGCCTCCTGCACGCCTTTTCCGGGGCCCTCCGCTACAAAGGTCATCTTTCGGGCCCGGTCTCTGAAGAGCAGGTCGCGCATCTCGCCCTTCGGGGCTGTCTCACCGTGGACCAGGGCCAGATACCGCTTTTCAAAGCTCCCATCCCGCACTTGCCGGGACAGGGCCCCGGCCGCAGCGGAGCTTCTCGCCAGCAGCATTAGCCCTCCCACCACTCTGTCAAGGCGGTGGACGGTATATATACCGGCCTTCGGGTCCTCGAGCTCCTCCCTGAGCAGGGGCGGCAGGCCCCCGGGCTCGTCGGTGGAGAGGAGCCCGGGCTCCTTCACGCAGACTATTATCTCCTCGTCCATGTGCAAAATGTCCATTGACTTCCTCCATGAAACTATGCAAAGCGCCGATTTTATGCTATAATTATCGACAATGCTCCACGACATAATAGAACGAAAAAACATAAACGGAGAACTGAGAGATGGAAAAATACGCTCCCCCCTGCCCTCAGCACAAGAAATGCGGCGGCTGCCAGCTTCAGCACCTGCCCTATGACAGGCAGCTTGCCCTGAAGCAGCGCCGGGCCCAGGAGCTCCTGGGGGATCTCGGCCCTGTGGATAGGATAATAGGCATGGACGAGCCCCGCCACTACAGGAACAAGGTCCACGCCGCCTTTGGGCTCGACGCGAGGCATAAAATAGTCTCCGGGATATATCAGCCGGGGAGCCATGCCATCGTTCCGGTGGATTCCTGCCTCATAGACGACGAGGCCGCCGACCGGATAATACTCAGCATACGCCAAATGCTGCCGGAATTCAAGATAAAGGTGTTTGATGAGAGAAACGGCAGCGGCTGGCTGCGTCACGTTCTTGTGCGGCGGGGCTTTGCCAGCGGCCAGATAATGGTGGTGCTGGTGGTAGCCTCGCCCATTTTCAAGCTGCAAAAGCCCTTTATGAAAAAGCTGCTCTCGCTCCACCCGGAGATAAGCAGCCTGGTGCTGAACATCAACGACCGCTTCGGCCCGGTGGTGCTGGGCAGACAGGAAAAGCTTATATATGGCGACGGCTATATAGAAGACAGCCTGTGCTCCCTTCGCTTTCGCATATCTCCCCGCTCGTTTTATCAGATAAATCCCGTCCAGACCGAGAGGCTTTATGAAAAGGCCATTGAATTCGCCGGGCTCAGCGGCAGGGAGACCGTGCTCGACGCCTACTGCGGCATTGGAACGATAGCTCTGTGCGCCTCGAAAAACGCAAAGCAGGTGATAGGCGTGGAGCTGAACCGGGACGCGGTGAGAGACGCCATCGCCAACGCCCGCCTGAACGGTATAAAAAACTGCTGGTTCACCGCCGGGGACGCGGGAGAGTATATGGAGCGCATGGCGGACGAGGGCCACAGACCTGATGTAGTATTCATGGACCCGCCCAGGGCCGGAAGCGACAGGCGCTTTATCTCCTCACTGCTCCGCACCATGCCCCAGCGTATTGTCTATGTCTCCTGCTCCGCTGAAAGCCTCCGCCGGGATCTGCTCGCCATAACCGAGGGCGGATACAAGGCGGTGCGCATACAGCCGGTGGACATGTTTCCCTTTACGGGCCACACCGAATTTTGTGTAAGGCTGGAAAAGGTCGGGAAGAACAGCGGCGGCGCTTGAAACGCGTGGAGACGCGTGTGTGTATACGGCCTCTCAAAAGCTCAAACGCCTAAGGGAAAGCGGAGATCATCCCGCTTTCCCTTAGGCATTTTCTATTTCAAGGCTCAGACGATGTGGATCACGCCGAAGGTCAGAGCTGTCATTATGGCGGCGGCCATGCAGACGCCCAGAAAGATACAGGGCACCGCGCTTTTAAGGCGCAGGTCCAGCAGGGCGGCTATAAGGGCGCCTGTCCAGGCTCCTGTGCCCGGCAGGGGGATACCTACGAAGATAAGGAGGGCGATGGGGCCGTATTTCTTCACCGTCTCACCCTTCAGGTGGGCCTTGGTCTCAAGCTTTGATATCATGCTGTCCAATTTCCCCCAGTGGCGGCGGATCCAGGCGAAGATACGCCGTATATAGACGATTATAAAAGGCACAGGCACCATGTTGCCTATCACCGCCGCCGCGAGGGCCAGCGGATAGTCAAGGCCCAGCGCTATGCCATATGGCAGGCCAAGACGCAGCTCCACGATGGGGACCATGGAAATGAAAAAGGTGCTTATAAACTTGCCCGCAACAGTACCGGTAAGCCAGGAAATCATAAAACTCTCCGAATCATCAAAAAATTTGCACTCTACCCCCAGGCCTGGAACAGTATGCCCCTGAGGCGCAGACTGGAACAGACGCTGTGCGGCCATTATGCCATGGCGCGTGAGCGAAATGTAATAGCTGCTTTGCGGCCATTCTACCACAAGATCGCCCATTACGCAACAGAGGCAGAGCATTAAGATCTATAAAGGATCATCCTGTATGGCCGGGTCTTCATTCGCGCTGTCGCGGAGGATAATGTTGAAGGCGGCGCCGATATATATTATCTGGCAGCAGAGGTGGAGCCAGAACATGAGCAGGATAAGGGAAGCCAAAGATCCGTATACCAGGGGATATTTTGCGGAGGCACCGATGAAGACCGAGAACACAAAGCTCATCACCACCGTCGCCCCGGTGGCGAGCATGGCCCCGGGATAGGTCTTGTAATGGTCCTGACGGCGCTGGGAGACCCTGTATACTCCCCAGAAGATAAAAAACAGTATGGCCGCCAGGAGCAGGAAACGCAGCCAGCTCCAGCTCCCGCTTATATCGATGAAAAACAATATCCCGTTCAGAAGCTCCAGTATCTCCTGGCCGGTGAGCATGACAAGCACCGCGAAGTACATGGCGGCCAGAAAGAGCAGGGAGAAAATGATGCTGAACATGAAGTACATTATCCCCTCGAAGCGCTGTCCGCCCTGCATCTCGCCTATAGTGGACTGGAGGGTGCGCACAGCGGCGGAGGACGAGGTCACAAGCACCGCGAGCCCCGCCACGAGCATGGCCGGGCTGTTGCTTGAGGCCACATAGTCAAGAAAATCCTCCACCACCCGCACGGTGTTCCCCGTGAGAAAGTTTTCCGCCAGGTCCAGCAGCTCCACCGCCCGGCTGTAATTGCTCCCCAGCAGGGTATAGAGGCAGATTATAAGCGGAAAAAACGTCATGGTGAGATAATACGACAGCGCCGCGGAGGATCTCGGTATACGGGACCTTGAATATATATCTGCCATGCTCCGCATGAACAGGACGGTTCTTTTAAACATCGTTCACCCAATACTGCGCCGCAAAGACAGCGTGGGATCTCCTCCCCTTTTGTCAACAGCCTGAAAAGCTCCCCCAGGGGAGCTTTTCAGGCTGTTGGCTGTCTATATGGGCCTGTGTTATTTTGTGTTGAAGATCTTGAAAATGCTGTCGAAGGGGTCTTCCGCAGGGGCGGAAGGATCAGACTCCTCGGCCATGGGCGGGGGTACCGCAGAGGCGGCGGCAGCCTTCTCGGCAGCGCCGGTGAAGAGGCCCTGGGGCTTTTCACGGCTCACCGTGCTCTTGACAGCGCTCGAGGCCTTCTCGGCGGGGGCGGGGTTCGCGGCGGTGCCCTCCTCAAAGCCGGTGGCAATGACGGTGACGCGGATCTCGTCCTGCAAATTCTCGTCGAAGGTGGCGCCGAAGATGATGTTGGCATCCGGATGGGCGGCCTCCTGGACCAGGTTCGCGGCAGCCTCCACGTCTTCAAGGCCCATATCCTCAGAGCCGGTTATGTTGATGAGCACTCCGCGGGCACCGTTGATGGAGGTCTCCATAAGGGGGCTGGCCACAGCCATGCGGGCCGCGTCCTCCGCCTTGCCCTTGCCTGCCGCGTGGCCCACGCCCATATGGGCAAAGCCGGCGTTTTTCATGATGCAGGTGACATCGGCAAAGTCGAGGCTAATAAATCCGGTGTTCTTTATCAGGTCGGATATG
>DBGBEC010000108.1:0-5640 GCA_048477415.1 Candidatus Limivicinus sp.
AGCCAGCGCATACCGAGGATCTCATTTTGGAAAAAATTCCAGGCTATTTTTAGCGTATCCATAGTCCCTCTCCTTCATATAGTCATATTTAAATGCGTCTATGTATATTTCTCCGTATAAGCCGTGGGGAAAAGCGAGCTCCAAGTCTTCTCACCCTTCACAACACGGCTTTTTCTCACATTCAAAATCAAGCCTTGTCAACTGCTCCAAACATTCTTTCGCCTGTTCTGCACCTTTTTCTGATATGGAATAATGTGTCCACTTTCCCTCCTTGCGCCCAACAACGACCCCTGCCTCGCAAAGTATTTTCATATGGTGCGAAAGCGTGGGCTGCGTAACATTGATCTCTTCTAACAACTTGCAGGCGCATTTTTCACCGGTACGCAGTGATTTTATGATCTTAATGCGGTTCTCATCGCAAAATGCTTTGAAGATCAGAGCCGCTTTCTTATCGTCCATTTCTGTAAACCCCCCTTCATATAGACGCATATCTATATGTAATTATACACACTACATAAAGGTTTGTCAATGTGTTTTAATAGTATCAGAGAGCAAGCCAAAAGCTTGCCCTCTGATGGCTGGCCTTTTCAATTGATGAAAATCATAAGTTTTCCCTTTTGAGAACTGTTTGGTTTTTCAGGACAGGGCGGGGAGGCTGGCGGCGGCTACGGACTGGCCGACGCGGCGGGCCTTTTCGTCGGGCATGGCGGGGCTGAGCTTTCCGGCAAGCTCCGGATACTCGTCGGCCAGGACCTGCTTTGCGGTGCTGAGGATCACATCGCCGCCCTTGCCGGACATCACTCTGCCCAGCAGGAGCACGCTCTCGCAGCCGTAAAAATGCCGGTACAGGGCCAGGCTGTGGCCCAGGTATACGCCCAGGGAGCGGTACACCGCCTGGGCCCTGGGGTCGTCGGCCTCCATAAGCTCCTGGACGGCCTTGAGCTTCTGGGCGGGGGCCAGCTCCGGGGAAAGCTCTATCCCGCCAAGGGCGGCCAGCTTTATCACGCCGTCCTGGGAGAAGTATTTCACGCCGCAGCCGATATCGCCGGACCACTCGTCCCGCATGGCCGCGGGGGACACGTCCACCGGGGCGAAGGCCAGCTCGTTGAGCCAGCCGGTCACGCTGCCCCTGCCGTCTACAAAGCCCACAGCCTCGCTGGTACCCATGGCGATACCCAGGATGTTGTTCTGCTCCATGCTCATGGCTCCGGCCAGGGCGGTAACATCCCCGTCGTTGCAGACGGAGACGGGCACGTCGCCTATCTCCCGTGCGGCACGGAGGTAGATGTCTTTTACCTTCTTTTCAAACTCGTCCTCCGGTACCTTCAGGAACAGAGAGGCCACCATGCAGCGGTCGTTGACGAAGATACCGGCGGAGGATACGCCGATGGCGTCTACCCGGGGCATGTGGGCCGCGGCGGCACGGAGGGCGGAGACGATGCCCTCGAAGTGATAGTCCGGGTCCGGATTGGTCTTGGGGTACCAGACCACTTCCTCGCTGAATACCGGCTTACCGTCTATGACGGCGGAGACCTTCCTGTCGCTGCCGCCGGCGTCGAAGCCTATACGGCAGCCCTCAAGATGGCGGCCCAGGGCCTTTGGCGCTGAGCGCTCTTCCGGCAGCTTGTCGCAGAGGCAGACCTCGAAGGGTCTCTCGAACACATTGGACATGAGCTTTCTGTCAAAGTCCCGCTCCCCGCCGGGGGCGTAGACCCCCTTTAGATACTCGTATATCTCCCGGCGGCCCCGGACATGGAGGCGAAAGCCGCCCTTCATCCAGAGACTGAACTTCACGAGCCGGTCGATATAATAGCAGTCGGCCTCCCGGCTTTCCGCGCTGCCGATGATGGCGGTGTTAACCACGGCCACCTGGTCCTCCCCCGCCTCAACGGCAAAGCCGAAGGGCTCGCGGGCCAGCTTTTCATAGGCCCTGAAGAAGCTGAGCAGCGGCATATAGCCCCCGTCAAGCTCGGGCCTGTTCTTCACCTGAAACTCTATTCCGAAGCGCTCCATTTTTACTCCTCCATAAGCCTTTCTATTATATTGTTCATCTCGTCCCACTTGCTCTCCATGTCGGCCACCAGCTTGAACTGGGTCCGGGCCCGGTCCAGGTTGTGCCCGGGTCTGGAGACGGCGAAATAGCTGTCGCCCTCCAGATAGTCGGTGAGGAAGCGCAGGCCGCATTCCAGGGTCATGAGCTTCGCCCCAAGGGGCAGGGTCTTTTTCTCCAGCTCCGTCAGGTTGGGGCAGGCGCCGAGGAAGCCGCGGGCGTATGTCTCAAAAAGGCCCAGGTCCATGCTCATAAGGCTGAGATCCCGCTCATCCTCCTGGGCGGTGGCCGCGCCGAAACGGATCGAGTCGCCAAAGTCATAGGCCACAAGGCCGGGCATAACGGTGTCCAGGTCGATGACGCAGAGGGCCTTGCGGCTTTCGGCGTCCAGCATCACATTGTTGAGCTTGGTGTCGTTATGGGTGACGCGGAGGGGGAGCTGGCCGCTCACCCGCAGGTTTTGAAGGGCGGCGGCCTCTTCCTCCCGGCTGAGGACGAAGGCTATCTCCTCCCGCACCCCGGCCGCCCGGCCAAGGGCGTCCTTCTCAAGGGCCAGATGGAACTTTCTGTATCTGTCGGGGGTGTTGTGAAAGTCCTTTATGGTCTCGTGGAGCTTCCCGGCGGGGAAGCTTGCCAGGCTGCTCTGGAAGCTGCCGAAGGCCACGGCGCTCTCATAAAGATCCTCGGGCCGCTCGGGGAGCTGAAGGCAGAGGCTGTCCTCGATGAAATCGTACATCCGCCAATAGCCGCCCTGGCCGTCGTCATAGCAGGCGCCGCCCTGGCGGCAGGGCACAAGGTGAAGGCACTCTCTGGAGCTTTTGACCCGGGCAGAGATGAACTCTGTCACGGCGGATATATTCTCCATAAGGCCCTTGACGTCGGGAAAAACGGAGGAGTTTATCCTCTGCAAAATATATCTCTTTCCCGCGTCCGTCTTCAAGAGAAAGGTGCGGTTGATGTGGCCGAAGCCATAAGGCTCACAGGACAGGGGCTTACCCTCCGTCACAAACTGAAAAGCGGCATTTTCCACAGACGATACCTCCAGGCGTTTTTTATTTTCTGATCGATATTGTACGGTTTTTCCGCCAGAAAAAATAGCAGTATCTCCATATAAATTAGCAAATTTTTTCGTTTCGGGCAACTTTTTTGTCAGGCCTGCTTTATAGACAGGGATATACGGTGCTTTTTCTCGTCGGCCTCCAGAACACGGACCTTCACCGTGTCTCCCACGGACAGGAGCTCGCTGGGGTGGCGGATGAATTTATCGCTTATCTGGGAGATGTGCACAAGGCCGTCCTGGTGCACGCCGATATCTACAAAAACGCCGAAATCTATCACGTTGCGCACCGTGCCGCTGAGGACCATGCCGGGCTTCAGGTCTTTTATATCCAGCACATCCCGGCGCAGCAGCACCGGGGGCAGCTCGTCCCGGGGGTCACGTCCGGGCTTCAGAAGCTCGGCTGCGATGTCCATAAGGGTGGGCAGGCCCAGGCCGCAGTCCTGGGCGGCCTTCTCCCGGCCATAGGCGTCCAGCCGGGACATGAGCCCGCTGAGCTTTCCGGCTCTCAGCTCGTCGGCGCTGTAGCCGCAGAGGGAGAGGAGCTTTTCCGCCGCCTTGTAGCTCTCAGGATGGACGGCGGTGTTATCCAGCACCCGTCTGCTCTCCGGCACCCGGAGGAAGCCTGCGCACTGCTGAAAGGCCTTTGGCCCAAGCTTCGGCACTTTTTTAAGCTGCTCACGGCCGGCGAAGGGGCCGTTTTCCTCCCGATAGGCCACGATGTTGCCGGCGGTGGTCTTGTTAAGGCCCGCCACCCGCAGGAGCAGGGAGGGGGACGCGGTGTTCACATCCACGCCCACGGCGTTCACGCAGTCCTCCACCACCGCGTCCAGGGCCTCCGCCAGTCGGGCCTGGGGCATGTCATGCTGATACTGGCCCACGCCGATGGCCATGGGCTCTATCTTAACGAGCTCCGCCAAGGGGTCCTGGAGCCGCCGGGCAATGGACACGGCGGAGCGGAGATTCACATCAAAATCCGGGAACTCCTCCGCCGCCAGCTTTGAAGCGGAGTATACCGAGGCACCGGCCTCGTTCACGATGGCATAGGCCTGACCACCCTGAAGCTCCTGAAGGAGCTGGGCGGTCATCTCCTCGGTCTCCCGGGAGGCGGTGCCGTTGCCAATGGCGATGTGGGACACGCCGTGCCGCTTTATAAGCTGGCCCAGCTTGTCCATGGCCTCCCTCTTTTTCCTCTCACCGAAGGTGGGATAGACCACTGCGGTATCGAGGACCTTTCCCGTGCCGTCCACCACCGCCACCTTGCAGCCGTTTTTATAGCCCGGGTCAAGGCCCATCGTCACCCGGCCCCGGACCGGAGGCTGCATGAGCAGGGGCTTGAGATTGAGGGCGAACATTTTTATGGCCCCCTCGCTGGCAGTCTCCGTGAGGGTGCTTCTTGTCTCCCGCTCAAGCGAGGGCCAGAGGAGCCGGTCATAGGCGTCCTCCGCCGCGGCGCGGACAAAGGCCATGGCTGGGCTGCCCGGCTTTATCACCGCCCGGCGCAAAAGCTGAAGGGCCATATCCCGGTCCAGCTCCAGCCGGAGCTTCAGCGCCCCCTCCTTCTCACCCCGGTTCAGGGCCAGGATCTGGTGGCCCTGGAGCCTGTCTGCCCGCTGGCTGAAGCTGTAGTACAGGCGATAGACCGTGTCCTCCTCCGTGGCGGCCTCCGAGCGGAGAAGGGCGTTTTTCCATATAAGGCTCCGGAGGAGCTCTCTTAGTCCCGCATCGTCCGAGATGTATTCGGCGATTATGTCCGAGGCCCCGGCCAGAGCCTCTTCAGGGCTGTATACCCCCTTTTCCGGGTCAACATAGTCCCCCGCCAGCTCCTCCGGCGGCGGGAGCTCACGGCTCTGGCCGTAGAGGGCCTGGGCCAGGGGCTCGAGGCCCTTTTCCTTGGCAGCGGTGGCCCGGGTGCGTCGCTTCTGCTTATAGGGCCGGTACAGATCTTCCAGGGCGGCAAGGGTCTGGGCCTGGTCTATGGCCGCCGACAGCTCGTCAGTCATCTTCCCCTGCTCTTCTATGGCCTTTTTAACGGTCTCCCGCCGCTCAGTCAGGGAGCGCAGGTATTCAAGCCGCTCCTGAAGGGTCCTGAGGGCCGTGTCGTCCATGGCGCCGTGCATTTCCTTCCGGTATCTGGCGATGAAGGGGATGGTGTTCCCCTCGTCCAGAAGGGCGACAACATTGTCAATATCTCTCTGCTCCCGGCCAAGCTCACGGGCCAGGATCTGGTTTATGCTCTCCAATCACGCTTCTCCTTCCGATGTCTAATTGTCCTCTTTGCCCGGAGATTTTACCACAATTCAGGCGGCTTAACAAGCGGGTGAAAAAGCTGAATAATTCTTAATCCTTGCCCACATTGGTTGACATAAGTAGTCCTCCGGTGCTATCATCCCCATATCAAAGGAAATTTCTGGAGCAGGAGGCGGAACATGAACATTATTCTCGCTCTTTTTATCGCGGCGGCGCTCATGCCGGATCTCTGGGGCATGGAATTCTCTGCGGCGGGCGCGGAGGCTCCGGCCCGGCCCTGGGA
>DBGBEC010000109.1:0-2971 GCA_048477415.1 Candidatus Limivicinus sp.
AGGAGGACGACGAATGAACAGAGCTGATATCATTGCCACGCTGCGGCGAGGTATGGTAGAGACCGGGAGCTTGATATGCCTGGGCTGCGGCCATGAGCATAAATGCTCCGTGTCCGGCTGCGCCGTGCTGCGGGAGGCGGCCGAACTGCTGGAGACCGACGGCGAGGAAGTCGCCAGGCTGCGGAGCAGTCTGGCGGCCATGCCGGAGGTGCAGACATGAGCCGGGCGGCATACGAGGGATACCGGGGCGGCAAAAGGTGGACGGTCGAGCACCCTAAATACGGCAGGGTCCGCGTAGCCGCGCCGGATGACGTCACGGCCATGGTGGCCGCAGCCCGGCTCTGGCGGACGAAGTGGACAGCCATCGACTTCTATACCTCATGCGTCGTGTGCAGAGCTTAGGCGGAAACGATGTTAAAACTCCCCCGGTGCTCCGGGGGAGTGGGATGTTACTCTTTAGACTTGCGCCAATCTTTATATTTGCCGG
Source organism: Candidatus Limivicinus sp. (assembly GCA_048477415.1). Taxonomy (GTDB): domain Bacteria; phylum Bacillota; class Clostridia; order Oscillospirales; family Oscillospiraceae; genus Limivicinus. Next base: position 488 of record DBGBEC010000109.1, read on the forward strand.
ACTTCACCCTTTTATCCTCCGGGTACGGCGTCCCGGCTTCAATGCACCATTGGTTGCCTACCTTAACCGCCGGAATACGACCGGATGTTATCATGCGGGTTACATTGGCACGATCCCGGCCTACTTCCTGCGCATATTCCTTCACTGACAGATAGTTAAGCATATATAATCACTTCCTCTTAGCAGACCTGATTACAGTAAGCAAAAGACGCACAACGGCAAAAACAATAATGCAAATACCAAGCGTGTATAAGAAATTTCCCATGTTTTACCTCCTTGACTTCATAATAGTTAATTGGTATAATTGAGCGGAAGAGAGGGGCTTGCGCCCCAATCTTCACTTTAGGTTTTTGCCTATAAGCAAGGTTATCAACCCTGCGAGAACGCTCAGTATGAAGTCAGTCAAGGTTTGCGGCCAATTGACTTCGTATTCGGGCGTTCTTTTCTTTTCATGCTTGCCTTTCATTTCATCACCTCCTTACAAGAACATAATAACACAGATTAGTGCGAATGTCAATAGAAAAACAATAAAAATGCACCCAAAGCCACAAACAAAACTCCCCCGGGGCTCCGGGGGAGTGGGGACGGCTATTGAACATCAAGACGCTCTCTCAGCGCTTCCTGTAAGACTTGGGAAAAATTGATGTTATGCTCAAGGGCTGCCGCGTTAAGCCATGCGGGAAGAGTGACCGTTCTGTTCACCGACCGGTTGAGCTGCGCCATTCGCACCGAGGGCATGAAAACGTCTACAAGAACGGCCCGTTCGTTTGTATTGAGCGGCACCATGGACAAGGGTGTGGGGGAGGGGATCGCTTCGCCGTCTTCTTCCAGCCCAAACATAGCGCAGCCCAGAAGCTCGCGGGCCGAAAGAAGGGCATCATCCTCGTTCTCCCCACTTGTAGCTACGTCAAGGTCAGGGAAGACCACGGCGATCTCCTGGCCATCTTCATAGCTGAAGACGGCGGGGTAAAAATAACGGTCAGGCTTTTTCATCTTGATCAACTCCTTTTTAAATGTCAGGAGAGAGGGGGCTTATCTAAACCTAAGCCCCGATTGCCTCTCAATGCTGTCCAGTGTCTTACGGGGGATGTCTCTGTCGGGGTGTTTCACTGTCACTCGCCCGGGCTTTGTCGGATGTTTGAACTGATGGTGGCTGCCTACCACGTTCACTTCATACCATCCATCAGCCTTGAGTGCTGCTAAGACTTCCCGCGATGAGTAGCTCTTCAATATCCTCCCCTCCTGACGATTACATTATGACACATATAAAAATATTTGTCAACGAAAATGCCAAATATTTTTATATGTGTCACGCGGTGTCCAAATTGGACACATTCATATTGAGGACGGAGGGCGTAAGGCCGGCGGTCGAATAGTGAAAGGATATTCGACTGATGGGCAGAAACAAGACCCTCCGCACCCGGGAGGCCGGGGCTCTGGTGGAGCAGGTACTATATAAGCGGGCACAGCGCAGTGATGACAGCCGGGCCCGGGCGGCAAAGAGGAAGCGCACCACGGAAGTTATGAAGAAGTATAACCACAGCACCAGCATACGGAAATTTGAGCTGATGATCGCCGCAAATTTCGGCCCGGGCGCGGTGGTGGGAACCGTGACCTATGACGATCGGCACCTGCCGGAGGACCGCAGGAGCGCGGAGCGGCGCTTCAGATACTTCCGGCAGAAGCTCAAAAAGCACTACATGGCCAAGGGCGTGGAGCTGATAGTATTCTGGAGCACAGAGCATAAGCACGGAGACGGGCGCTGGCATCATCATTTTATCCTGCCGTCAACAGGCGGCGACTATGACGCTATCCGCGCCGCATGGCTCTACGGCGGCGACATCGAGCTGAAGCCCCTGCGGGTAGACGCAGAGAAGAACTATGCCACGCTTGCCGCCTACTATGCCAAGGAGGCGCGGGACAAGCTGGGGCTGCGGGCTTGGTCGTACACAAGGAACGCCGCAAAGCCGCGGGAGGAAGTGGAGCGGGTAGAGGATGACTATCAGCTTCAGGCTCCGAAAGGTGTACAGGTCTTGGAGCGCCTCAGCATTGAGACGCCTTACGGCTGCTTCCAATATCTTAAATATCTAAGACCGGAGGACTTCAAGCCCAGACCGAGGGCCAGGCAGCGGAGGCGAAGGCGCTGACTTTTTCTTATATTTTTCTGGCTTGAAATAAATAATATCAAAGTGACAAAGGGAGGCTAAACGTATTGCAGACACAAGACTTTTGTGGTAAACTGTTAACAGTGAAGGATGGGTATCTCGAGTGCCCGAACTGTCACCGAAACCGGCGGTTGAAGCGGGTCGCGCCCGATGAAGTGGGCGAAAGGATCCTGCTCTACTGCCGGGACTGTAAAACCGAAATTCGGATCGATATCGTCAAGGGCAAGTGCTTTGAGAGCCGGGGCCGATGATATGACGCAGACGCGCGTCGTGTTGTCGGCCCCGGCTCTTTTCCCGCACGCGGAGGTGATAGCCCGCA
>DBGBEC010000110.1:0-2104 GCA_048477415.1 Candidatus Limivicinus sp.
CATGGATACGGACACAGAAGAGGGCTTCATGAACTATTACTCAAGCAACTATCTCATATGGGCAAACAACGCGGCCAAACTCCGCCTTGGAAATGACTTTACAGGCACGGGCCCCACGGTTAGCATGAATTATCTGATGAACGTGCTTTTTGACAGTATGGGCTGGCAAGGTCCGCCTTTTATGCAGTTCAGCAGTCAGTGTATGGACCGGCTGCCCGTTATAAGCGCCAACGGCTACTACTGTGAAAACGGAGTATTTTCCTCTGCCCTCAGCCCAGATGGGCAGGAACTATTAAGCGACATCGACATCGTCAGCTATTTTGAACGCGGCAAAGAATGGTAAAAAATATATAATCAGAGGTAGATAATTGTGAAACACGGTTTTATCAAGGTGGCTGCGGCCTCGCCTGTTATTAAGGTCGCTGATACTGATCATAACGCCGGGCGGGTGATCGAATGTGTCCGGGAAGCCTATGAAAAGGGTGTCAAGGTCCTGGCTTTTCCGGAGCTCAGCCTTACAGGCTGCTCCTGCTATGACCTCATTTCCCACCGGGTCCTGCTCGACGGGGCAAAAAAGGCCCTTGTCAGGGTCATTGAAGAGACCCAGGACCTGGACATGCTTGTTTTCGTAGGTCTGCCCTTCGCCCATGGCTCACGGCTGTATAGCTGCGCCGCCGTTATCTATGGCGGGGAGCTGCTGGGCCTTGTTCCCAGGCAGAATGTGGCCGGAAGCCACTTCTCCCAGCCTGAAAAAGCGGCTATGGAGGTCAGCATTGACGGGGCATACGCCACTTACCTCAGTGTATCCAGCCTCTTCGCCTGCCGGGCTCTGCCCGGTCTCAGCGTGGCGGTGGAGCTGGGGGCTGATATGGACGCGGTGTCCCCCCCGGCGGTGGAGCACGCCCTGGCCGGGGCCACCCTTGTGGTGCAGATGGCCTCCTTCCCGGAGACTGTAAGCTCCACGGACGAGGCGGAGCTGAACATCCGATATCAGTCCCGCAGGCTCAAATGCGGGATGATAATGGCCGCCCCCGGCAAGGGAGAGAGCAGCACGGACAATGTTTACTCCGGGCTCTGCCTCGTGGCGGAAAACGGCCGGATACTCGCCAAGGACGAGCGTGAGAACAGCCTTGCCATAAGTGAGATAGACATCGACCACATGATGAATCTCCGCCGGGCCGAGGGCTGTTTTGAGGGGCCTGAGCACGCCCGCTTCAGCTTCAACTGGGGCGGCATACCCGAGGAGACAGAGCTCAGCCGCAAATATCTCATGCACCCGCACCTGCCGGCAGACCCGGCGGCGCTGCCGGAATACTGCCGCAGGATGCTGGATATCCAGGTATCCGGCCTTGTAAAGCGCATGGAGTACGCCGGTCTTGACCACTGCGTGGTAGGCATCTCCGGCGGCGTTGACTCCACCCTGACCGTTATGGTCTGCGCCATGGCTGTAAAGAAGTTAGGGCTGCCCCCGACAAATGTGGTGGCCTGCACCCTCCCCTGCTTCGGCACCTCCTCCCGGACCAAGTCCAACGCCATAATAGTGGCCGAGCAGTGCGGAGCCGAGGTGAGAGTCATCGACATCGGCAAGGCTGTGTATCAGCACTTTGACGATATCGGCCACGCCCATGACGATTACAGCGTCGCCTTTGAAAATGCCCAGGCCCGGGAGCGGACCCAGGTGCTCATGGACATAGCCAACAAGGTGAACGGCCTTGACGTGGGCACGGAAGACCTCAGCGAGTTTATCGACGGTTGGTGCACCTATAACGGCGACCACACCAGCATGTACGATGTAAATCTGGGCCTTACAAAGACCCAGGTCCGCGCAAATGTCCGCCATATCGCCGACAACACGGATGATAAGGTCCTGGCCGCGGCCCTGTACGATGTTCTCGACTGTCCCGTAACGCCGGAGCTTCTGCCCATACACGACGATCTGATCGAGCAGAAGAGCGAGGACGCCGTTGGCTCCTACAGTCTTCAGGACTTTTTCACCCACAAAATGCTTATCTGCGGCTTCACCCCCTCCAAGACCTTCCGCCTGGCGAAGCTCGCCTATGGCGGCCAGTTCACGGATGAGGAGCTCGTCCGCTGGCTCACGAGC
>DBGBEC010000111.1:0-9897 GCA_048477415.1 Candidatus Limivicinus sp.
TTTATAAAATAGTGCGCAAAAATTTCATTGTAAAATTTGACAATTTAGCTATACTTGTAGCAAACAGGGGGGCGGAGCGGCTGTGTGTGCCGTCCCCACACTGTGTTTAAGACATTTTGTAGGAGGAATGAAAATGAAAAAAGTTCTCAGCATGGCCCTGGTTATGCTCCTGGCGCTGACAATGCTCGTCGGCTGCGGCGGCTCTCCCGCTCCCGCCGCCACTGAGGCTCCCGCCGAAGGCGGCGACGCTCCCGCCGAGGGCGGCGTGATCAAGGTCGCGGCGCTTGAGTCTGCCTACGAGGAGAGCTACCCCGGCATGTGGCAGGAAGTGTGCGACGCTTTCACCGCCCAGACCGGTATCAGCGTTGAGCTGACTGTGGAGCGCAACCTGGAAGACGTGATAGGCGCTGCCATGCAGGGCGGCGAGTACCCCGACTTCATCCATCTGGCCGTCGGCCGTGAGGCCGCTCTGACCGAGCAGTTCATCAAGGACAAGAACATCGCCGAGATCACCGACGTTCTGTCCATGACCATCCCCGGCGAGGAGGGCACCGTGGGCGACAAGATCGCCGGCGGCTTCACCGAGACCTCCATCACCAACCCCTATGGCGACGGCAAGACCTATCTGGCCCCCATGTTCTACTCCCCCTGCGGACTGTTCTATAACGCCGGCCTCTTCGAGGAAAAGGGCTGGACCGTTCCCACCACCTGGGAAGAGATGTGGGCCCTGGGCGACAAGGCCCTTGAGGAGGGCATATACCTCTTCACCTACCCCACCACCGGCTACTTTGACACCTTTATACCCACTGTGATGTACTCCGCCGGCGGCGCTGACTTCTTTGAGGCCGCCACCCATTACGAAGAGGGCGTGTGGGACACTCCCGAGGCCCAGCAGCTCTTCGACATCATCGAGACCTTTGCCAAGTACACCAATCCCATCACCCCCGCCCAGGCCAACGATCAGGACTTCACCATGAACCAGCAGCTCATTCTGGACAACAAGGCCCTGTTCATCCCCAACGGCACCTGGCTCGTGGGTGAGATGGCCGAGGCCCCCAGGGCTGAAGGCTTCAAGTGGGGCATGTGCGCTGTTCCTGCCGGCGAAGGCAGCGACCCCTACAGCTACTGCTGGTTCGAGCAGGCCTGGATCCCCGCCGGCGCTGAGAACATCGACGGTGCCAAGCAGTTCATGGCCTTCCTGTACAGCGACGCAGCCTGCGAGATCTTTGCCAAGGGCAACGGCATACAGCCTGTCATCGGCGTGGCCGACATGCTTGAGGGCGACAACCAGATCTTCTACTCCGTCTACGACAACGGCGCCAAGGCTGCCATGGGCGGCTTCGCCGCTTACAACTCCGTGCCGGGCCTGGGCACCGTGCGCGAAGTGTTCTTTGATCCCATCAACTCCCTGGTCGAGGGCACTCTGACCAAGGACGAGTGGGTAGAGAACATCAAAGCCGCCAGCGACCTTATGCGGGAGAACCTGGTAGGCTGATAAGCCCCGCATTTGCCGCGGGCAATAATAAATGCTTAAAGGCGGCGATGAGCTATGCGCTCATCGCCGCTGCCTTTAAACGGCAGCTCAGCCATATCCCAAGTATCCAAAGCACCGTGAAGTCAGGGCGCAAGGGGCCGCAAGGCAGGCGGGTCCCCACCGGCTTGCCGCCCCTTGTTCCCTGACGGCAAGGGAAAGAAAGGAGAGAGAAGCGCGTGAATAAAAACAGACGGCGCACAGGCTTTCTTGCGCTGTGCGTAGCCCCGGCCACGATCCTATTTTTCATATTCATGATCCTGCCCACGCTCAACGTCTTCCGCATGTCCCTTTTCCAGAGGGGCGCCTATTCCCCCAACGAGACCTTTGTGGGCTTCAGCAACTTCACGGCCCTGATAAAAGACCCGAGCTTTATCCGTTCCATGCAGAACACCATCCTTCTTATCGTGACGGTGACTATCATCACCTTTGTTTTCGCCCTGGTCTTCGCCAGCATACTCACCAGGGAAAAGATAAAGGGCCAGAACTTCTTCCGGATAGTTTTCTACATACCCAACATCCTGTCCATCGTTGTCATCTCCGGTATCTTCTCCGCCATATATAAGCCGGAAAATGGCATGCTCAACAGCATTATCGGCCTTTTCCGCGACATGAGCACCCCCATACTCTGGAAGGGGCAGAGCCTTGTGATGGTCAGCCTTATCATCGCCATGGTCTGGCAGGCTATCGGCTATTACATGGTCATGTACATGGCCTCCATGTCCTCTGTGCCCAGCAGCCTGTATGAGAGCTCCTCCCTGGACGGGGCGGGCCGGGTCACTCAGTTCTTCCAGATAACCATACCGCTTATCTGGACCAATATCCGCACCACCCTCACCTTCTTTATCATATCCACCATCAACATGGCCTTCCTCTTCGTGAAAGCCATGACCTCCGGCGGCCCCAACGGCGCTTCGGAGGTGGCTCTGTCCTATATGTACGGGCAGAAGGACGCCGGCCTGTACGGCTATTCAATGGCTATAGGCGTTGTCGTCTTCCTGTTCTCCTTCCTGCTCTCGGCCCTGGTGAACAAGGCCACCAAGCGGGAGCCCCTGGAATTTTAAGAAAGGAGGCCCATAATGAACAACGCAAAGAAAAGCGGCGGCGACCGCCTGTTCAAAATATTCGTATATGTGATCCTTATTGCCCTGGTCATCAGCATACTGGTGCCTGTGATGTGGGTCTTCCTGGCCTCCATAAAGGAGAACAGCGAATTTTACGGCAATCCCTGGGCCATGCCCAAGGGCTTCTACTGGCAGAACTTTACCGACGCATGGAACAAGGCGGACATGGGCAGCTATATGCTCAACTCCGTTGCCGTCACGGCGCTTGCCCTGGCCATCCTGCTTATCGTGGCCCTGCCCGCGGCCTACTGCCTGTCCCGTTTCAATTTCAAGCCCAGAAAGTTTTTGAACCTGTGCTTCATGGGCGGGCTCTTCATAAACGTGAACTACATCGTCGTTCCCATCTTCCTCATGCTCCGGGACGGGGATGCCTGGCTGAAGAGCACCTTCGGCGGGGGCTTCCTGCTGAACAACATCTTTGTGCTGGCCCTGGTCTACGCGTCCACGGCCCTGCCCTTCACCATCTACCTGCTCTCCGGCTATTTCGCCACCCTTCCCCACGACTTTGAGGAGGCGGCCTACATAGACGGGGCGGGCTACAGCACCACCATGGTGCGTATCATCTTCCCCATGGCCCAGCCCTCCATCATCACCATCATACTTTTTAACTTCCTGTCCTTCTGGAACGAGTATATAATATCGCTGACCCTGCTCAGCAGCGCCAACGGGCCCAGGACCCTGCCCGTGGGTCTTCTGAACCTTATGCAGGCCCAGCAATCCGCCGCCCAATACGGCATAATGTACGCCGGCCTTGTGCTGGTCATGCTGCCCACGCTGATACTGTATATCTGCGTGCAGAAGAAGCTGACCCAGGGCATGACCGTGGGCGGACTGAAAGGTTAAGGTGAAAAAATGAAATTTTGGAAAGAGCACGCCAGTCTGCGGGTCTCTCTCATCGCGGCCTTCTTTATCGCGGGTATGGCTCTTATCATCATCGGCTGGAAAATGACGGGCAAAATGACCGGCCTGCTGCTGATGATAGTGGGGCTCATCCTCCTGCTGGCCGCCCTTATGATATACAACAAGCCCTTTGAGGAACCCAAGAAACGTCTGTAAGCAGGAGAGGAGCAAGACATAATGACAGAACTGAACCGGACCGGCAGAGTCACCATACCCACGGACGTAGATGTTGTCCCTGAAACGCTGGAGCTTTTAAAGCGCTGGGGGGCGGACGCCATCCGCGACTGCGACGGCACCGACTATCCCGAGGCGCTCAAGAGCGTGGACGCCAAGGTCTATTCCACATACTATACCACCCGCAAGGACAATGCATGGGCCAGGGCCAACCCCGACGAGGTTCAGCAGTGTTATATCATGACGGGCTTCCACACCGCCCGGGAGGAGGCGCTGCGCATCCCCCTTATGCAGGGGGTCAGCCAGGAGCTGATGCAGGTGAACACCCGGGACGATATAAAGCGCTGGTGGGAGGTCATGGACAGGAGCAGCGGCCAGGTCCTTCCGCCGGAATGCTGGCGCTATGACGAGGAGAGCGGCTGCGTGGTCATCGACAGGCCCCTGGCCTTCCACGACTATACCGTGGCCTTCCTGGCCTATCTCATCTGGGACCCGGTACACATGTATAACGCCGTCACCAACGGCTGGAAGGATTTTGAGCACCAGATAACCTTTGATGTGCGCCAGCCCAAGACCCGGAAATTCACCATGGAGCGGCTGCGCCGCTTCATCGCCGAGCACCCCTATGTGAATGTGATCCGCTATACCACCTTCTTCCACCAGTTCACCCTTATTTTCGACGAGCTGAAACGGGAGAAGTATGTGGACTGGTACGGCTATTCCGCCTCTGTCTCGCCCTATATCCTGGAGCAGTTTGAAAAGGAGGTCGGCTATCCCTTCCGCCCGGAGTATATCGTGGACCAGGGCTATTACAACAACCAGTACCGGCTCCCCTCCAAGGAATTTAAGGACTTTATGGCCTTCCAGCGCCGTGAGGTGGCGAAGCTTGCCCGGGAGATGGTGGACATCACCCACGAGCTTGGCAAGGAGGCCATGATGTTCCTGGGCGACCACTGGATAGGCACCGAGCCCTTTATGGATGAATTCAGGACCATCGGCCTTGACGCGGTGGTGGGCAGCGTGGGCAACGGCTCCACACTGCGGCTCATCTCCGACATCCCGGGGGTGAAATATACCGAGGGCCGCTTCCTGCCCTATTTCTTCCCGGACACCTTCCACGAAGGGGGCGACCCGGTGCGGGAGGCCAAGGAGAACTGGGTCACTGCCCGCCGGGCCATACTGCGCAAGCCCATCGACAGGATAGGCTATGGCGGCTATCTGAAGCTGGCCTGCCAGTTCCCGGAATTCATCGACTATGTAGAGTCGGTCTGCGGCGAGTTCAGGGAGCTGTACGGGAACATCAAGGGCACCACTCCCTACTGTGTGAAGACCGTGGCGGTGCTCAACTGCTGGGGCAAGGCCCGGTCCTGGGGCTGCCACATGGTACACCACGCCCTGTATCAGAAGCAGAACTATTCCTATGCCGGGGTGATCGAGGCCCTGTCCGGTGCCCCCTATGAGGTGCGCTTCCTGTCCTTTGACGAGCTGAAGGCCCAGCCCTCCCTGCTCCAGGATGTGGACGTGCTCATAAACCTGGGCGACGGCGACACGGCCCACACCGGCGGCAGCGTCTGGGAGGACGCGGAGATCTCCGGGGCGGTAAAGCGCTTTGTGTGGAACGGCGGCGGCCTTATCGGCGTCGGCGAGCCCTCGGGGCACCAGTATCAGGGCCGTTATCTACAGCTCGCGGGGGTCCTGGGAGTGGAGAAAGAGACGGGCTTCACCCTCAACTATGACAAGTACAACTGGCAGGAGCAGCCCGGGCACTTCATCCTGGCCGACTGCCGGGGCGAGGTGGACTTCGGTGAGGGGAAGAAGAGCATATACGCCCTGGAAGGGGCCCAGGTCCTTGTCCAGCGCGACAAAGAGGTGCAGTTGGCCGTAAACGACTATGGCCGGGGCCGGGCGGTATACATCTCCGGCCTGCCCTACTCCTTTGAGAACAGCCGCCTGCTCCACCGGGCCGTGCTGTGGAGCAGCCACGGCGAGGACGAGCTAAAGCGCTGGCTCTCCTCCAACTATAACGTGGACGTCCACGCCTATGTTAAAAACGGCAAATTCTGCGTGGTGAACAACACCTACGAGCCCCAGAGCACCACCGTCTATCGCGGCGACGGCTCTAACTTCAGCCTGGACCTTGAGGCGAACGAGATACGCTGGTACGAAATATGATGTTATAAAAGAAGCACCCGGGAGCCCCGCTCCCGGGTGCTTCTTCCTTTGTCCTCCTTCGGGGGGGGCGGGTGCCTCGTATCTCGCGCTGGCAGTTACCCAGCTTCTGCCGCAACTCCCTCTCGCCCATAGCCTCCCCAAATCAAAGCCCAGCGGAGCGGGTTTGATTTGGATAAGGAAGAGGGAGCCGACGGATATGGAGCTTGGGGCGAAAGCCACAAGCGGAATGGAGTGGGCTTCTTCTGACGCCGCTGACAGCTCCCTCGGAGAGGGAGCCCAGGGGGTGGTTAGTTTTTCGCTTGAACTATGCTTCAGGGTCCTATATAATACACATATAGACAAAAAACGGCCCATATCCTTCCTTATGGGCTTTGGGTCTGGTGAGAATACAGCCCTGGGGCTGTGCTTTTTGTGGTGCTTTTTGTGCAGGTTCATCCTCCGGGCGAAAATCGGAGACCCGGGGCCCTTGTTCTGCCCATACCGTGGGGCGTCTCTCCCGTCCGACGGCGGTTTCCGCCTTAACCGCGCGAAGGGCTGTCGCTCGAGGGGGCCTTTGCTTCATTTTGGATACGGTGAGGTATAAATACAGAAAATAGAAGGAGGAAAACAGATGAATTGTCCTTATTGCGGCGAAGACACGCCGGACGGCAGCGGTTTTTGCCAGTTCTGCGGCAGGCGGATAGCGCCGGCGGCTGCGGAGCCGCACCGCGCGCCGGAACCGCCGGAGAGACCTGTGCGCCCGGCGGCATACAGCCCTATCCCGCCGGACCCTCCGCCGAAAAAGAAAAAACCCCGCCGAGAGGGAGGCGGCAGCTCCGTCCCGGGGCTCATGGGCCTGCTGCTGGGCCTGGCTCTCCTGGTCTCCCTGGGCTTTAATATTTTCCAGGGGATAAATGCGGAGAACATGCGCAGCGAGATACAAAAGCTTGAGGATGACCGCGAAGCTCAGGAGGCGGAGCTGGCAGCGCTTCAGGACAGAGCCGCCCGGGCGGAAAAATCCCTGGGGAAATATGAGAGCGCCATACGCCGTCTCAGCTACCAGAACATCGGTTATTCCTCGCAGCATTTCTACACTGATGTGGATCTTCTGGTATGCCGGAAGTATGACGGCTCGGCCTTCCTGACCCTGTCGACACTCTGGCCCCAGCATGCTGCGACCGTTTACATCCGAAGTTTTCACCCGGAGGTAGCCACTGTGGAATACACCGAGGATCACTGGTATGACCGCACCGCCATTGAAGTCACACCCCACAGCAAGGGCCTGGCCGTGCTGGAATTTGACTGCGACCTGGGCGAGAGCTTCAGGGTGCTGGTGATCGTGATATGATCCCTGCCGCCTGCGGCTCTTGCAAAAACCCCGCAGGGGTGATATATTCTTCTGGACGATCGAGAGGAGCATGAGCTGAGTATGGACTACAAGCAGGCGCTGGAATATATAGACGGGGTGCAGTGGTACGGCTCCAGGCCGGGTCTGTCCCGGGTGGGGGAGCTGCTGGACAGGCTGGGCAGGCCCCAGGACGGGCTCAAATTCGTCCACATCGCGGGGACCAACGGCAAGGGAAGCTGCGCGGCCATGCTGGCCTCGGTCCTGAGGGCGGCGGGCTTTAAGACCGGGCTCTTCACATCCCCCTATCTCTTCCGCTTTAACGAGAGGATGAAGATAGACGGCCGGGAGATCAGAAACGACGAGTTGGCCGCCCTTGTGACAGAGATACAGCCCCTGGCCGACGCTATGGAGGACCACCCGACAGAGTTTGAGCTGATGACCGCCGCCGCCCTGCTCTGGTATCTCAGGGAGGGCTGCGACATCGTGGTGCTGGAGGTTGGCCTTGGGGGCCGTTTTGACGCCACCAATATAATAGGCCCGCCGGAGCTGGCGATAATAATGAACATAGGCCTGGACCACACCCAGATACTGGGCGACACGGCGGAGAAGATAGCGGCGGAGAAGGCGGGGATAATAAAGCCCGGCTGCTCCTGCGCACTGTATGGCCAGGATCCCGGGGTAGAGGCCGTGATAGAGGGCCGCTGCCGGGAGCTGGGCTGCCGGCTTTACAGGGCCGATCTCTCCCGGATAGTCCCGGAGTTCGACAGTCTTGAGGGCCAGGTCTTCCGCTATGCCGGGGAGAGCTGGGCCATTCCCCTTTTGGGCGGGCACCAGCAAAAAAACGCCGCAGTGGTCATCGAGGCGGCGGCGGCGCTGAGAGACCGGGGCTGGGCCATATCAAAGGAGGCCCTGGAGCGGGGGCTGTATTCCGTTAGCTGGCCGGGCCGCTTCGAGCTTGTCCACCGCCAGCCCGACTTTATCCTGGACGGGGGACACAACCCCCAGTGCGCCCAGGCGGTGGCCGAGGGGCTGCTGCGCTATTTCCCAGGTCGGCGGCGGGTGCTGCTGGTGGGGGTGCTGGCGGACAAGGACTATGGCGGTATCATGGATATTCTGGACCCGGCGGCGGATGAATATATCTGCGTCACGCCGGAGAGCGGAAGGGCCCTGCCCGCGGAGGAGCTGGCCGCCTTTCTCGCCCGGTACGGAAAGCCCGCGTGCGCCTGCCGGAGCATTGAGGAGGGCGTGAACGCCGCCCTGGAGGCCGCCGGTGAAGACGGCATGGCCTGCGCCGTGGGCTCGCTTTACACTGCGGGGCGGATACGGGCATTTTTCGGGCTTGAGCGAGAGGAGTGACAGCTATGCGGATAATGGCGATCGATTATGGCGACGTCAGGATAGGCCTGGCCGTGTCGGACCTGCTGGGCCTTCTCTGCGGAGAGGCCTGGACCATGGAGGAATGGGACATGGAGCGGGCCTCCCGGCGCATAAGCGAGGCCGCCCTTCAGCGCGGGGTGGAGAGGCTCGTCCTGGGTCTGCCCAGGAACATGGACGGCAGCGAGGGGCCCCGGGCGGAGAAGAGCCGCCAATTCCGGGAGCTGCTGATAAAAGACAGCGGCCTGCCCGTCATCCTATGGGACGAGCGGCGCAGCAGCATAGAGGCCCACGCCATTCTCCGGGCCGGGGGCAAAAAAGAGAAAAAACACAAAAAGACCGTGGACGCCGTGGCCGCCAGTCTGATACTGGAGGGCTATCTGGGCAGCATATAAGAGAGGAGGCCCACTGTGGAAGAGATACAGAAGACCCTTGCCGGGATAAGCATCGGCTCCGTCACCCTGGCAAGGCTTATCCCCGCCCTGCTGACCTTTTTGATCTGCCTGGGCGCTATCCGGCTGCTGACAAAATTTACGGACAGGCTGCTCGGCCGCTCGAAAAAGCTGGACGGCACCTTGCGCGGCTTCATCCGCTCGGCCGTACGGATAATAATGTGGCTTTTTACGGCCATAATAGTGGCGGACTCCCTGGGCATACCCACCACCTCTCTGGTGGCGCTGGTGAGCGTGGCCGGTCTGGCGCTGTCCCTGGCGATACAGAACGTGATGGCGAACCTTTTTTCCGGCGTGACCCTGCTGGTGACAAAGCCCTTTGCCGCCGGGGACTATGTGGACCTGGGCGGGAAAAGCGGCGTGATAAAAACGGTTGGGCTTTTTTACACGGTGATGGACAGCTTTGACAACACCGTGATAAGCATGCCCAACAGCGACGTTACAGCCTCCGCCATAAAAAATTACAGCGCGGAGCCCCTGCGGCGGGTGGACCTGCGCTTCTGCGCCTCCTACGAGGACGAGACGGAAAAGGTTAAGGCCTCCATCCTGCGGGCCATCTCCGGCGACAGCCGCATCCTCCGTGACCCGGCGCCCTTTGTCTCCATAGAGGAGTACAAGGCCAGCTCCATTGAATATATCGTCCGGGTCTGGTGTTCCACCCAGGACTATTGGGATGTGTATTATTACATGAACGAGACCGTCCGCGCCTGCTTCAGGGAGGATGGAGTTCAGATGAGCTATGAGCACATGAACGTACACATTATCAGCGATCAGCCGGCAGGCTCCCCCAGGTAGGGAGCCCAGGGGGGGGGGGATGCAGTCGGCTTAGTCTTAGCCTCCCTT
>DBGBEC010000112.1:0-1813 GCA_048477415.1 Candidatus Limivicinus sp.
GGCGTTGCCGATAAACTCGTCTCTGGCGGAGACCAGGCGCTTCGCCTCCGCGATGGAGCTGGGGAGGCTGGCCTTGATGTCGTTTATTATCTCGATGGCCTTCTCCCTTTCGATTATGCACTTGTCATTGCCCAGGGGCACGCCCCAAGCCTCTGTGACCATGCCGTAAAGGATATCCAGCAGCTCTATAACGTCGTTGTTATCCATTATTTCAGCCTCCAAAGCTTTGCTTTTCTCTCTATATCCGCCAGTATCTCATTGGGTACCAGGCCGGACAGGTCCGCCCCGTACATGGCCATTTCCCGGACGACGGAGGAGCTTAGGAACGTATATTTCTCGCTGGCTGTGAGAAACATCGTCTCGAGGTCGGGATTTATTTTTTTGTTGATGAGGTTCATTTGAAACTCATACTCGAAATCTGAGGCGGCGCGGAGGCCCTTCACGATGACGGCGCCCTTATATTTCCTGGCATACTCCGCCAAAAGCCCCGAGTATGAGTCCACGGTCACGTTTGAATACCGGGCAACCACCTTTCTCACCATGTCCACTTTTTCCTCTACGGTGAACATGGGGTCGGGCTTCATGGCGTTATTCATTATGCAGACGACCACTTTATCGAAGATCTGGGCGGTCCTCCGTATCACGTTCAGGTGCCCAAGGGTTATCGGGTCAAAGCTGCCCGGACATATGGCTGTGCTCATCAGTCTGTTTCCTTTGTGTATATACAGATTTTAACTTTCCCGTATGTATATTCCCGGCCTTTTTTGTATGGGCCGGTCATTTGGGGCAGGTCTCTGTCCCTGCGGGCTTCACAAACTATTATACCACCATCCGACAATATGTCAACCAAATTGATTATTTCCAGCACCTTGTCGTACAGCTCTGAATCGTAGGGAGGGTCGATAAAGATCAGGTCGAATTTGCCGCCCCGGCCAAGGACGTTCAACGCCTCTTCCTGAAGGACCGTACCGCTCATGGAGCAGCTTTTCAGATTTTCCTTTATTATTTTGACCGCTTCCCGGCTCTTGTCCACGAACACCGCGGAGGCCGCGCCGCGGCTGAGGCACTCTATGCCGAGCTGGCCGGTACCGGCGAAAAGGTCCAGCACTCGGCGCCCTTCTATATCAAACTGGATCACATTGAACACCGCTTCCTTCACATTGTCGGTGGTGGGGCGGATGTCGTAATTTTCGGGGGTCTTCAGCTTTCTGCCTCTGGCAGTGCCTGTTATAACTCTCATTTATTTTCCTCCTGGCTGTGGAAAAACTCATATATGCGGCGGGCTGTGTCCCTGGGGACCACTAAAGCAAGCTGCTCAAGGCTGGCCGCCTTTATAGCTTTTACGGATCTGAAATATTTTATGAGCTCGCTGCGGCGCTTCGGGCCCACGCCCGGTATCTTGTCCAGAACTGAGCCGCTGCTCTCGTTTCTCACCAGGCGCTGGTACTCTATGGCACTGCGGTGGGTCTCCTCCTGGATATTGCCAATAAGGGCGAAAACGGCCTGGTTCGAGCTTATGCCTATCTCCCGGCCCTGGGGGCTTACAAGGGCCCGGGTGCGGTGCCTGTCGTCCTTCACCATGCCGAACACCGGCAGGCTCAGCCCCAGCTCTGTGAGGGCCTCAAGGGCCTTGGCGGCGTGCTTTTCGCCGCCGTCTATAAGGAGCAGCTCCGGCAGAGGGGCAAATTTCTCGTCCCCGTCCAGATAGCGCCTGAAGCGCCGGTACACCGCCTGGTACATGCTGGCATAGTCGTCCCTTGTCTCCAGGTCTTTTATTCTGAACTTTCTGTAGGCTTTTTTCAGGGGCTTGCCG